>NZ_JRHO01000004.1 GCF_000765475.1 Methanococcoides methylutens | reverse complement strand
CAAATGGTTTTATTGGTATTTTTGCAGCACTCCAGTTCGGTCCCTGGTTCTACCTGGGTATTGAAGGAGCTGCAATGTGTGCTGAGGAATGTAAGCACCCAACAAGAGCAGTTCCTCTTGGTCAGCAGGCTGGTATGATCACACTGTTGCTTGCAGCAGGTATGACACTCTATGTCTGTTCAGGATTTATCCCAACAGCTGAGCTTGGTGTTTCTGCATACCCACTTTACGAAGCAGCAACACAAAGCGGAGTTAAGTTCCTGGTTGCATTCCTGGCAGTAGGTACACTCTTTACCTGTCTGGCAAGTGCGAACGGTACTGTCTGTGATTCATCAAGATCATGGTTCGCCCTTTCAAGGGACCACTTCCTTACACCATGGTTCTCAGCAGTACACCCAAAGTACAGCACTCCATACAGGGCAGTTATCTTTACAATGCCAATTGCGATCGCATTTGCATTCAGTGGTTTCCTTGATCAGGTCATTACGTTCTCGATCACATCAGGATTGGTATGTTATGTGATGATCCCATTCTCCCTGATACGCTTCAGGAAGATGTTCCCGGAACACACACAGAAGGTACGTCCATTTGTCGGACCACTGCAGCCTTATCTTGCATACTTCACGATCTTCCTTGCGATCGTGATCATGTCAACACTGAACTGGGGTTACAGCTACAACCTTGTCTTCGGTCTGGTGTTCTATGTGGTTGCATACTTCTACTTCTCGTGGAGATACAGAAGCATTGAATCAAAACACGACTGGGGAGAAGACCTTGGATGGCCTGAACCTGCACACAGGAGATGAACGGGAGGAGATAAAATGGCAGATGAAGCATTATATCATAACAAATTGAAGCAGGATGCAGGAGTAATCATGCTGGTATTGGGACTGCTTTACTTCTCAGAGACATATATTGTCTACAATATCCTGTCAACTCTTTGGGGTGAAGTTCCTGAACTCGGTAGGATCTGGCCGATCTACATAGTATTCTATCTATTGTTGATCGGTATAGAGACCATTGGATGTATAAGGGTCTATAATTCCATAAAGGAACACATGTTCGACTTTGAGTACTATGACTGAGGAGGAAAAGACATGGCTGAAGCAGTAAAAGAAAGAGGCATGTTGGGGCAGATCTTGGATATCCTGTTCATCTTCATATTAGCAGGTGTCTGCGTTGTAACGCCTGTAATCCTTCAGGGAACGGTCCTTGTAGGATGGGAAGGAACAGGTGGAATGCAGTTCGTATGGGATCCAGTCTCATATTTCGGCCTCCTGGCTGTAATAATTGTATTCTTCGGTGTGATCCTGTATCACTCGGTGAAGAATTACAAGTTCTGAACATGAGGAATAGTTGTCAGCAAATTGCTGGCAACTATATATTTTCAAAGAGCATATAATATATTGAATTAAGGGGTGAGATCCTATGACCGAACAAGTAATTAACCACCTGAAAGATCCGGAGAATATGACAGAAACCGAGATGAAGCACGTTCCTGTCATCGAAGCTGAAGATGTGATGACAGCAGAAGGTTCATTTGAGGTTACTGTAAGACTCGGAGAAGTCCCACATGTGATGCAGGATGACCACTATATCGAGTGGATTGAACTGTATCTGGGAGATACGAAGATCGGAAGAGTGGAGCTTTCACCTTCCGATGAGAAAGCAGAAGCAACATTTACTGTAGAACCTACAGAAGAAATTGTTGGAATACGTGCATATGAGATCTGTCACATTCGTGGTGTGAACGTTTGTGGAGACTGTGGTACAAAAGCTGTGATCATGAAGCTTAAAGCATTAGCAAGCTGTAATGTCCATGGCCTTTGGCAATCTGTCAGGCAAGTTGAGATCATGTCAAAGAAGGTTAAGGAAGGAAAATCCTGCGCTTGGCATGCAAAGTAAATTGAATATGATGTAGGGGGTACATCTAAAGAATGCCGGATCATCTCCGGCATTTTTCATATTTTAAAAAGTGATATTCTATTTCAAGAGAGGGAGCTATGAAAGAAAAGAATATCCTCATAGTTGAAGACGAGATGATCGTTGCCATGATGATCAAACTTAAGCTTCTGGATATGGGATACAAGTTTGCAGGACATGCTACATCCGGGGAAGATGCTATAAGGATGGTTGAAGAGAAAAAGCCAGATCTTATTATCATAGATATTTACCTGAAGGGGAAAATGGATGGCATTGAAGCTGCAACAGAAATATTGAAGTCACACTTTGTTCCATTTATATTTCTTACCGGTGATCCGGACAAAGAGACAAGAGCAAGAGCATCTATTGCAAATCCTGCGGGCTATCTTCAAAAGCCATTTATGGAAGAGGAATTGGAATATGTTATAGAATCTGCCTTCCATAAGTCTAAAAGTCCAATTTTCAAGCAAATGGCTCATGATATAGCCGCTTGACTCCTTTTTTAAGTATTGATAGAAGTCATCAGAAATTTTAAACCAGAACATCGTCTATTATATGGAGTAGTTTTTTATACAGGACTTCGAAGAGGCTATTTTTCAACTTTTCCTGAAGTCCGATTTAACATCCATGTGCATTTTTCCGGTGACTCCAACCTCAAAAAACTTTTTTTAGTTACGAGATTTTGAACCAATAGCCGTATTTACTCTAAAAATAATATAGAATATGGGAGTAGGAGCTAAAGGGACCTTGCCAACTGGCTGTGACTCTGGTTTGACAACCTCCCCAAAAAAACGTTAAACAATTCGCTTCTGTTCCCGCATTATTTTCCTATTTACGTATGGTTCATATCATTTTATATCAGATCGAACGCGGTCTTTAAGTTCCTGTTTTTTTGCAGCATTCCATCCACTAACATTGGATATATAGCCAGTTACCCTTGAGAGTTGGTGGACACTATGATTCATGCAATCCGGACACATTGGCTGGTCACATACAGGACACTGTGCAATATTTGCAACGGTATCATGAGCACATTTTTCCCCATTAAGTGCAACCCATATGTGAACTGGACATGGATTATTTTCATCAGTTTTCATAGGTTTTCCATCATTGAACTCATTGCACCATTCTTTACATCTGTCAATAAATTTATTCTTTGGGAGTGCAAACAGCTCTTCTGTTGACATTGTTTGTGAATTTGACATTTTTATTTCTCCTGTTTTTGTATACTCTTTAAATTTGAATTATTGATTAATAATGGTTTTTAAACCCATAATAGGATACTAATATACCGAAGTTGGTAACAGAGCTGATAACACGAATAAGATATTATAATCAACCCCAATCAACCTCAACATTCTATCTTCGCTCTCGATGATCTTCCTAAGTCCCATCAGAAAATTAATTTTGGTAAGATTTGGAATCGTAGTATAGAAGCTCTTGTAGAATGACTTAAAGTTGATATCTATATACCAATCGTTTTGGAAACATGGTCATCCTTGGCCAGAGATTTACGATACTTGACCATATGCTGTTTGATCTTTCTCTCTTTGGGAAACAGTAAATTGCGTTTCTATTTTTCCGTTTCAAGGATCAGTTCCTATGGTTACTTTTTCCGCTTTGTCCGAAAAATCGGGCATTTAGACAAAAATTATATTTAAATATCCGAAATATTTTTCAAATAAATTAATAAAGAGGATTATACAACCGCCGCTACTTCTACAGAGATTGGAGTCACGTTTCCCATATAGTCTTCATAATATAGTCGTATATCGACCATTGTATGCGGATGTGGCAATTCTACGTGATGTGTTTCCATAGTTTCGTTATCCACAGTGACATTTATCTTAAACTCGCCTTTTGATAATGGGAGCCGTAATCCCAAAGGTCTCTTTCGGGAGATATCACTCTTAGGTTCCAACTTATAAGTTTCTGTTATTATGGACACGTTGCGTGAATCGAATACGTCAATGACCACAGTATGGTCATTAATATCGTGGTTGTGGACTACAAAAAAGGGGGACACGGGTCCAGAAAATATAAATGGCATGAATAAGAGGGATGCGATCAACAAAATGAAGATGCCAAACACTGATGCAAGAATTATTTTATTTGTTGTTTTGATAATCTCACATCCTTCTTTGGTTTTTCATATAAAAATTATGTTATCTAATATTAAATATTATGTCATCTAATATTAAAAATTATTTGTCTGAGGGCGATAAAAAGTTAAATAAAAACATGTCATAATTTGCCACTTATCCAACGATTCGTATTTTTTTGTCCGAAAATCCATGTTGTTGTTCGATAAATACCCTATTTTTCAGACAAAGCGTACTTTTTCGTAAAGTCTATGTACTTACAGACACAATATGAATATCGGGTATGGGTGCTATCTAACTATTCTTGGGTATCAAACCAGTCCTCATCAACAATCGTCAGCAGTTTAGTCCAGCGAAGCTATTGACGAATGTATGAATCAAAAGTATGAACAAATAAGCATTTAGACTTCCAGAATCTGCCTTCCGCAAGCATATGGTTGAAAAGCGGGTAGATGTTCTGGTATGATGATCAGGTCTACGGTTTAATGTTTTATCAGGCCGTCCTCTTCTGATCACCTGCGAAAGTTCAAAAGACCCGGCCGAGAATTGGATATGAAGTTTAATAAAGAACAGGGAAGATACATCATTCTGGGCAGCATCGACGGTCTTCTAGCTGTGCTTGGTGTGGTAATCGGAACGTCACATGTTGTTGACGATCCGTCAATTATCATAAATGCAGCCCTTGGAGGTGCAGTCGCTCTTGCCATGACAAATGGTATTGGATCCTATCTTGCAGAGAGTGCCGTAGAATACGGAAACCTGGCTGAACTCGAGAAACCATTGCTAAGGAGTCTGGAATCAACTGATCTGGAGGCCCGGACAAAGAAGAAGATATGGAACGATTCCATAGCTCATGGTGGTTCGAGCTTTATGGGATCCCTTGTCCCGATCTCACCCTTCTATTTCTTTGACGAGATGGCTCTTGAGATAGCTGTCGTATTAAGCATCTCAGTTCTTGCCATACTGGGGATATATTCCGGGAAGATAGCAAAGCAAAGTGTCATAAAACATGCTGTGAGAATGATTGGGCTTGGAGTGTTGATCGTTGCTGCTGTTACAGTACTCGGGTTGGAATAAAAGGGAATCCGGTAAATAGATGGAAAGCAAATAAACTAATGGAGTTGTCATTATGGGGGATATAGCATACAGGAACATCCTTGTTCCAATAGACGAGACACAAATGTCAAAAAGGGGTGTCGATCATGCACTTCATGTTGCAGAAAAAGAAGGCGGCAATCTCATAATCGTCTATCTGGAAAAAAGAAGGGAACTTGAATCCATCTTTCCAAAAGAGCTCTCTGAGAAGATGCTGGCAGTTGTCAAAGAGAACATCGAAGCTAACATGGAATATGCAATGAACGAAGCTAAAAAAGCAGGGATCCCAGCTGAAAAGATCGTTCTCAGCAGCGAGGATATCGGTAGAGATCTTATAAGAATAGCAGAAGAGAAAGCTGTGGACCTTACTGTCATGGGATCCGAGTCCCTGAGGAGAGATCCGCTTGGCAGTCTCACACGCTGGATAATTGCAGCAGATGTCGGACCCGTACTTGTTATTACCAGCGAGGATTAAGACATTCAATTTAAATGTAATGGAAAGCTATAGGGGAGACCATGGTGATCTCGACTTTATTGCTTTTCCTGTTAGGCCTTATTCTGATTACTAAGGGGGCGGATTGGTTCATCGAATCCGCAGTATCCATTTCAACAAAAAGCGGGCTTCCAAAGATCATTATAGGGGCCACAATTGTAAGCTTTGCCACAACTGCTCCCGAGTTCACAGTTTCTGCAATAGCTGCATATATTGGTCACACCGACCTCACCATAGGAAATGCAGTTGGCTCAGCTATCTGTAATATCGGTCTGGCACTGGGATTGGTCATAACGATAAAGGCAATACCCCTGGAAGATGGAGGATTCCTCCATAAAGGTGCCATCATGCTCATTTCTGGACTCACACTTATAGCTTTAACACTGGATGGAGTTCTAACATCAATTGATGGTCTGATATTGCTTGCTATTTTCGTAGGTTTCCTTTACTACAACTACCGCCTCCAGTCTGCAATATTCGATGGATCGGAAAATAAAAGGGAAAAGTTATCCCTGAAAGAAATGAAGTCTGATATATTCTATTTCATACTTGGCTCAGCCTGTGTGGTCATCGGCAGCCGACTACTCGTAGATTCCGGAACTGAGATCGCATACTGGCTGGGAATCCCTGAAATGATCATCGGACTCACACTTGTAGCCCTTGGAACATCATTACCAGAACTCATAACTGCTATATCTGCAACATTGAAGGGACATCAGGACCTCTCCATAGGCAACATCCTTGGAGCCAACACAATGGATATTGCCATGATACTGGGGTTCTCTTCACAGATCCGAACACTTCCTATTCTCCCTCAGTCAATTAACTATGACTTCCCGGTTATGATCCTTATCATGTTGATGCTTGTGATCTTTGGGATAACAAGAAAACGGCTCGACAGGTGGGAAGGCGGTGTGATCCTTATCACATATGTTGCCTACATTGCGGGTCTTTTCATATTCTACAATTGAAAGGTAGGCGTTTCCAGAAAACGCCTGCGAGATCGATTTATTTTAAACTCTCTAAAATAAGATGGCATCAGCCTTCGATATGCTTAAGTCCTAACAAACTGAACTTATTATGGGGAATTACTATGAACAAAATATGGTTAATTTTATTGATCGCTATCACTATGATGGCTGCAGGATGTTCTGGCGACGATGCTGAGACAACGACCTATACTGATGATGATGTGGAGATCACTGTCACAACACCGGAAGATGCTGAAAATGAATGGTGTCCTGTGGGAACTACATGGCAAGCATCAAACCCACAAACCGGCGAGAGTATGGATATGGAGATCGTTGGGACTGAGGTAATTGATGGAGTGACACTATGTAAAGCAGTTGTCGAGATCGAACCTGTTACAGAAGATATTGCTAAAATTGAATACCTTTGGTCAGAAGAAGCTGAGATGGTCATCTGGACCAGCTATGATGCATCCGGCAATGTCAAATCAGAAATGTCAATTATCGATGAAGTTATGACTATCACTGATGAGAACGGACAGGTCATGACCTTCGACATGAATGAACAATAATATGCCTTTGTGAATATGCGGTATTTTCTGCAATATTCACTTTTTCTCAATATTTTTTCTACTTTTTCTACTTTTTCTACTTTTTCTACTTTCTACCTGGATCTCTGGATCAAATTGATATTTTCATTATCCCGGACTATTTCCCTTCGAAAAGGTAAAGAGCTATAATCCATCACATAGTATAGCTCAGCATCACATTCAACTAATCATTCAAAGAAGGATAGAGATATGACCTCAACCCGCTTCATAATCACTGTTATCGGTATCGACAAGATAGGTATTGTTGCTAATATCACTAAGGTGATGGCAGATTTCAATGTGAATATCGTTGACATCAGTCAGACCCTTATGGAAGACCTGTTCACCATGATAATGCTGGCAGGTGTGAAAGATGAGAACTTCGATCTCACAGCATTCCAGAAAGCAATGTCTGAAGAAGGGGAAAAACTTGGAGTGGAAGTACGTGTCCAGCACGAAGATGCATTCCGCTTCATGCACAGGATCTAAAAGGAGG
Source organism: Methanococcoides methylutens (assembly GCF_000765475.1). Classification (NCBI taxonomy): domain Archaea; kingdom Methanobacteriati; phylum Methanobacteriota; class Methanomicrobia; order Methanosarcinales; family Methanosarcinaceae; genus Methanococcoides; species Methanococcoides methylutens. The sequence goes on along the minus strand of NZ_JRHO01000004.1, from coordinate 48,676 downwards.
ATCAAATATGCTTGTCCATCCGGAAGAGATACTGGAAACCATCCACATGATCAAAGCGGAGAACCTCGATATCAGGACCGTGACAATGGGTATCAACCTTCGTGGTTGCTGTCACAATGATATCGATGTGCTCAATGAAAGGATCTATGAGAAGATCACCGGTTATGCTAAGGATCTTGTCAGGACCACAGAGGAGATACAGAACCTCTATGGCATCCCCATCATCAATAAGCGCATAGCTGTAACTCCGATAGCTATCGTTGCTGAAAGCTGTGATACGGATGATTATGTGTCTATTGCAAAGACACTTGACCGTGCGGCAGAAGATGTTGGAATTGATTTTATTGGAGGTTTCACTGCCCTTGTGCATAAAGGAGCAACTCCCGGAGACATAAAACTTATCAATTCCCTTCCTCAGGCACTTGCAAGCACCAATAAGGTATGTTCATCCATCAACGTGGCTACCACAAAAGCAGGCATCAATATGGACGCTGTGGCAATGATGGGAAAGATCATCAAGAAGACTGCTGAAGCAACAAAGGATGATGATGGGATCGGATGTGCAAAGCTCGTCGTCTTTGCCAATGCACCGGAAGATAATCCGTTCATGGCCGGCGCCTTCCACGGCATCGGTGAACCTGACTGTGTTATCAATGTCGGTGTAAGCGGTCCGGGGGTCGTGAACTCCACCATCAGGGAACTCAAGGACCCTGACCTCGGCGAAATATCAGAAGCCATCAAGAAGACAGCTTTTAAGATCACCAGAATGGGGGAGATGGTGGGAAGGGAAGTTTCCCGTCGCCTCAATGTTGAGTTTGGCGTTGTGGACCTGTCCCTTGCACCAACACCCGAGATCGGTGACAGTGTAGCTGCTATTCTTGAAGCAATGGGGCTTCAGAACTGTGGGACCCACGGAACCACAGCAGCTCTTGCACTTCTCAATGATGCCGTGAAAAAAGGCGGGTCAATGGCATCTTCATATGTAGGGGGTTTAAGCGGTGCATTCATCCCTGTAAGTGAAGATGCAGGCATGATTCATGCAGTTGAGATTGGTGCGTTAAGCCTTGAAAAGCTTGAAGCTATGACAAGTGTTTGCTCTGTGGGACTGGATATGATAGCCATCCCCGGTGATACATCGGCCTCCACGATCTCAGCGATCATTGCAGATGAGATGGCCATAGGTATGATAAACAAGAAGACAACTGCTGTGCGCCTGATACCTGCACCTGGTAAAAAGGTTGGTGACAGCGTGGAGTACGGTGGACTTCTGGGACGTGCACCTGTTATGGCTGTGTCTGAATTCAGTTCCGAGGAATTTATCGGGCGCGGTGGAAGAATACCTGCACCTATACAGGCACTTACGAACTAAACAATCAGCCAACTAACTAACTATATAACTGAATCGATAAATAATGTTCAATTTGAGGAATGAATAAGCGGATAATGTGCCATTTTAATCGAAGCAGATAGCAATGATCCTATCTGCAATGGCACTTTTTCTTTCACCTTTTTCTATTTTAATGTGAACATCCATATATTTTTCATATAGTGCCTTACGCTCATGATACAGCTCTTTCAAGCTTTTATCCTTTAAACCCACAACTCCTCTTTTTGAAGGGTCAATCCTGCGAGCTATCCGACCAAACGGAGTATCCAGGTAAACAATAGTTGAGATGGATTTTAGATGCTCCATGGCAACTTCAGAATAGATCATACTGCCACCTGTTGCAATTATGTAGTTTCCCGATGGCTCAAGGTCAAGAACAACCTGTTCCTCCAGTTCAAGAAAGGCAGCATCTCCGGAATTGTCAATGAATGATTGCAGGCTCATGCCGATCCTTTTCTTAATGAGATCGTCGACATCAACAAAACCATAATTCAGCTTCTTTGAAAGCAACTTCCCAATTGTGGTCTTGCCCACACCTGACATTCCGATAAGCGTGATGTTCATATTTTCACTCATTTATTATTTGCTCAAAGATTATCAGGATCGAATATATAATTTTCATCAGTAATAAATTTAAATAAAAATATATATAACTATAAACTAAATCTTAGTTATCTTTATATTATAATTGCTATCCTTTATATATGGGAGAATTTAAAGTGGACACCTTAAAGGAAAGTCTGGATAGAAAACTGTCTCTAAATAGGCAGAAAATACAGACGCCAATAGGTCATGCATTACGTATGGACACTGATTTTAGCGTAAGAACTCCTAAAGGAACACTGAAGGGAAAAGCCGGAGATTACATAATTAAACACAAAAGTGGTATGGTCTCCATAATTGAATCATATGTCTTCAACAAAAGATATGATATCTTACGCTAAAAGGAATTTTATTAGCATTCTAATGAGAAAATGAACTGCTATACGGGTTTAGCTGAAGCTATTTATTCATTATTTATTAATTTCTCTTTTATGTAGATCAAAAGCGTATAACTTGCAAGACCGCAATCTTAGAAGAAGTATAGCTCTTTTAAGAGCCTTGTCAGAATGTAAAAGCTTATCTAACTTCCAGAGGAATAACAGACATTATCATGGATCATGAAAGGTTCTTACTCTATTCTTCCGCTTTTGTAATAATGGGACTTTCCAATGCAGTTATACCCATACTGCCTGAGCTTGCTGCCACCGGGCAGACAACAGCTATCACCTCATCAAGCCTATTATATTCATCGTTCTTCCTGGGTGCACTTTTCACCATGCTACCTTTCGGAATTCTCAGTGACAGATTTTGTAGCATGAAATTTGTAGTACTTGGATTACTACTTTCATTCATATCAGGAATTTTTATGGCCGTCACAGATGATTTCATGGTCCTCGTTCTGGCACGCTTTATTGAGGGAGCATCATGTGGTGCGTTCTTCCCTGCTGCATTTTCAAGGTTAGCACTTTTCACAAAAAAGATGCGCTACATAGGAGAATTCAACTTTCTGATCAATGGAGGTCTTGCTGCAGGTGTTGCAGTCACCGGCTACCTTGCAGATATCAGTATTAAATATGGAATATACCTGTTTGTTATACTGACTGCATTCATCCTCCTTTTCGCATTCTATTATATGGCCTGTCCTGCCGGAAAACATGAGATGGATAATGTGGCGAAGATCGGATCAATGTCAGTGGGATCCTATCTCTCATTCATTACGAGCAGAAGTTCACTCAGTATATGGATCATCTCGTTCCTGCTCGCAGGATCAAGTGGTGTGCTCGTGTCCCTGTATCCGGAATATAGCAGTAGTTTTCTGACAAAGACCGAACTGGGGATTGCGATCTCATTATTATACTTCTCAACCATGATCTCATCGCTAACAATAGCACGTTTCAATTTTAGCTATGAGGAACTGATCAAAAAGGGTATCCTTATAGCAACAGCCGGGATCATTGCAACCATCTATTTCCCGATGACCGGATTTACTGTTATAGGTCTTGGATCAGGGATCATGCTAGTTGGACTTCCACTGGCTATTACTAACATGAAGATCGATCATGGAACTGCAATGGGGATCTACAACACCTGCATCTATGCCGGACTGGCCTTGCTGCCACTGATGGCAGGAACATTTACAGGAGCATTCGATATAGGGGTGATATTTTTAGGAACTGCAGTTCTGTTCGGTGTAACTGTGGTTTTGAATCGTTTTCCTGTTCAATCCTGATCATGAAAGCAATGGAATGATCATTCTTTTTTGTCTTTTATATGATATCCGACTATTTCATGGATAGTGGGTGACTTTTCAGCATCAATTGAAGTTGTAAACAAGCATTTCGGGTGGCAGACCCGGCAATTGAAATCAATATCAAAAGGTATAATAACCAGTAATAGCGAACATATAAAGAGAAGAGGACGTATCATTTTTGGATCGGATGAAACGTTCATAAAAACAAAAGAGGAGCTACTAAAATGCTAACACTTGTAGTTGGCGGTTTTCTCGGAAGCGGAAAGACCACCACGATAATCAATACTGGTAAGTATCTCGTAGATAAGGGGCATAAAGTTGCCATTATTGTCAACGAGATCGGGGAGATCGGGATCGATGGTGATATCATCAATAAGTTCGGTTTCGATACAAAAGAGATTACGAACGGATGTATCTGTTGTTCACTCAAGATGGGCCTGCGGTCGACTGTGATCACACTTTTTAATTCTTACAACCCGGATGTCCTTATAATAGAACCTACCGGAATTGCATTCCCGAACGTGATCAAAAGAGAGATAGAACTGATGGACCTTGGTGAAGGTGCGGAAATTGCACCCCTTGTGACTCTTATAGACGGAAGCAGGTTCAAACACCTGCTAAAAGAGATGAAACATTTCTCCACCCGGCAGATAGAGGATGCAGAGATCCTTGCCATCAATAAGATCGACCTTATGGACAACATCCAGATACCTATTATAGAAGAGTCTGTACAGCAGCTCAATAGAAAAGCAAAAGTTATACGCATTTCTGCAAATAATAGTGATGAGAAATTCTATAGTTTCATGGACATGATTCTTCCTGAAGAGATGCTTAATGGATCTCCGGATATAAAAATTCAGGAAATGAAGTCGAAAGAGATGGGTAAATCATCCCTTGCTGCTGCAAATGGCATATCCCTTGTTAGCAAAAAAGAGATGGAATTTATCAAGGATGAGCAAGAAACTGAGAACTCTATCGACGCATCAGGTGTTGCAACCTACGCTGCAGAGTACACGATCAAGGACAGGACGGGTATCGATAGGGCAAAGGTGATCGCTAAAGAAATAATGGCGAACATAAAAACAGAAGTTATGGAGCATAGCCCTGAGTTCATAGGTCATATCAAGATGTTCCTCGATTCTGATGCAGATACAGTAAAAATGAATGTAACTGCCTACTTCGAAGAGCCGCAATTGGAATTAATAGAAACGGGAAAGAATGAGAACCTCAAGTTAAAGATACTTTCAGCGATCTCCAATATGGAAAAAGATGAACTTGTGAGGATAGTAGATACATTTTCAACGGATGCTTTCAAACGTTATGGAATTGAGATTGAAAAACTTGAAGCACACCATGAACACGACCATTCACACCATCATTAAGATGGTTACTTGCAATTTCAGCATGCTCCTTACAAACTGATGTTGTAGGGGCAACTTCTTTTTTGTATGGTTTTTACAACCTGTTTTGCACTTTTTTTTTAAACATTTAGTTCACCATTTTTTGAACTGCGGCAATTTTGATGAAATTTTAATATCGCATATTTTACAACCAAATGACAATTTTCTGTCCGTGTAATAGTAGGAAATCGATTACATGCATGCGATTTGACCATAATGTATGGTACTTGACTATAAAGTAAAGTAATTAATCACAACGTATGAGACTTTATGGGCAAGTCCAATCAAATAGTTAATATTAAATAATATTAAGTATACAGTAAGATTCCGTGTGCCTATTTGGATCGAAGGTACAGGAGTTACAATAGATGATAAATTTAGGAAATGGATAGACGAAATGTGCTTACCTGATGTTGCTGGCACTTTTCGTTATATTTACAGCAACTACATTAACAGCATCCGCTGCAACAGTGGATGAAAACGCACAGGCAATTGCTGATCTGGAAACAGCATTGACATTTGTCTGGCTGCTTGTTGCAGGGGCAATAGTGGTCCTGATGCATGCAGGATTTTCACTAGTAGAGGTCGGACTTACACGGTCCAAGAACACTGCCAATATTCTCATGAAGAACTTCATGACCATCTGTCTTGGTATTCTGGTATACTGGGCAGTGGGATGGGGCATCATGTATGGTGCCGATGCAGCAGGTCTGATAGGCATTGACCAGTTCTTCCTTAAAGGAGCTGACAATGCTCTCTGGAACAGCTGGTGGTTCCAGATGGTGTTCGCAGCAACCGGAGCAACCATAGTTTCCGGGGCAATGGCAGAAAGAACTGACCTGAAAGCTTACCTTATATACACGATCGCACTTGTAGCATTTATCTATCCGGTATATGGTCACTGGGTCTGGAGCGGTGCTGACAAAGCACTACTCGCAGGTGTTGAAAGCCCCATTGTAAAATTCGCTGGTGTGGGATTCCATGACTTTGCAGGATCAGGAGTAGTACACTCAATAGGCGGTTATTCTGCTCTTGCAGGAGTGATGCTTGTAGGTTCCAGGATAGGTAAGTTCAGAAATGGAAAGCCAGTGGCTATTCCAGGCCACAACCTTACATTTGCATTCCTCGGAACTCTTATCCTGGCAGTGGGATGGATAGGTTTCAACGGAGGAAGTACACTTGACGGTAATGATGCATACATGAATCTGGTGATTGTAAACACATTCATCTCAGCAGCTGCCGGTGCAGTAGCTGTGATGCTGATCACCTGGATCAAGACAGGGAAACCCGACCCCTCACTTACTGCAAACGGTCTCCTCGCAGGTCTTGTGGCAATTACAGCACCATGCGGTTCAGTTAACAACTGGGCAGCACTGGTTATCGGACTTGTAGGAGGAATTGTTGTCTACAAAGGAGTAATGTTCAATGAGAATGTCCTGAAGGTGGACGATCCTGTAGGTGCTATTGCAGTACACGGTTATGCAGGAAGCTGGGGACTCTTAGCTGTAGGAATATTCTCAATCGGAATGGGGAACGGTATTCTTTCCGATGCAGTATATGCAGCAGAAGGAGTAGGTTTGATCTACGGAGGATATGGCCAGTTCGTCATCCAGGTCATAGGAATGGTTCTGAGTATCGCATGGGGATTTGGAATCTCCTATATTGTATTCAAGATAATTGATCTGGCAATAGGGATCCGTGTCTCTGCAGGAGATGAGATCGCAGGCCTTGACCAGGTCGAACACGGTATCAGGGCATATCCTGAGTATGTTCTGAGCAGAGAGGAGGCCTGATAGAATGCAGAAGATAGAAGCCATCATACGGCCTACAAAGATACATGATGTTAAGGCTGCACTGGAGAATGCAAAATTCGAGAGCATGACCATAACGGATGTCACAGGACGTGGAAAACAGAGAGGAATGGTCCATCAGTGGAGAGGACGTGAATATTGCGTAGACCTGTTACCCAAGATCAAGGTTGAGATCGTGGTTCCAGAAGCAAAGGTCGATGAAGTGGTCGGCATCATCATGGAGAACGCTTCAACGGGTGAAGTTGGTGATGGAAAGATATTCATCTACCCGGTCGAAAGAGCTATTCGGATACGCACAGGCGAAACAGATGGGGATGCACTCTAAAGTGTACTCCTCTATATTTATTTTGATCATACCTATTTTATTATAATAGATTACAAATCTTGCTTCTTTTATGAAGATATATCTAACTTTTCTTCATTCAAATTCAAATAATACCGACACCAACAAAAGTTATTTTTGACTCCATCGGTGGATGGCGCCAGCCTTCCGGTGAAACATGCTTTTCCGTTACCGTTACATTAACGTTACTTTCCCGAATACCACATTCACTCATGTAGCTATAGGCCATCGATCTGCCATGATCGTTAGCAAAAGTTAATGCCTGTACGTATGTGTCAAACTTTAGCCTTCCATCAGGAGAGAATACAAAGAAATCCCTATCTGGATCATTCACTGAAACCGGTTTTATCATAATTTCGATCCTTTTGATGCCTTTGCCAAAAAGAGCACCTGCAGCATTACCCACTTCAGCATGATCCGGAACTATCACGTCAGCGTTTATGAAAGATCTGACCTCATCCTTATAGGCTATTACAGGCCCTCCAAGAAGTATTACTGGAATTTCCACGTCGAACTTTGCCTTGAACTTTCCATCAACGATCTTTTCAATTCCTGAACGGTCCACTCCCGGAAGGATATAAGACATCAGTTCAAGTGACATGTTCCTGGCAAATCTTTTTTTAAGAGAGGCAGAAAGCTCATATTTACCGGTATTGTTCAGCTTTGCAATGACATCAGCACCCAATTTGGATGCCTCTGAGTTCCATTCATTATACTCACCAAGAACATGCAGTACATCTGTTGGTGTAAAACCGATGGCCTGGATTAATCTTTTCTTTATGAGAGAGCTCAATACAAAGGAAGATGGGGGTTTTTTAAGTCTGTTACTCATATCATCGAACGAAACAGGATCTATACCTATCACAGACAGGACCATCTCCTCATTCTCTGTCAGTTCAACGATCTCATGGTTAGTTCTTACAAAGAACTTGGTTGGCTGGATATTCTCATCAAAAAGCCTGCGAGAAGGAACTACAATTCTCTTTAATTTTTCGAGAAATCCTTTATATTTAACAGCAGCAAGACATAAAGGTTCTACTCTCCTGGGACCGATGTGGATGTTTTTGTCCTTGGTCCAGATATGGCTGTCACCACCCATTGCAGATGTTTCCATATGAATTGCCTTGACCTTTGTCTGCCAGCCACCAACAATTGCACCTGCTTCACTGAGGTCCGGAACGTTTTCACAAAGCATGGAAACGTCAGTACTTGTACCACCAACATCTATGACAGCGCATGTATCAATATCAGAAAGATAGGAGGCACCGATCAGACTTGCAGCAGGACCTGAGAATATCGTTTCGATGGGTCTTTCCAGTGCATCCCTGATACCAACCACAGAACCATCGCATTTGAGCATGATGAGCCTTGCATCCATCTGCCTTCTCTTCATTTCGGATATTATTGCATTAATGAAATGTTTTCCAACAGGGAGTAATTGTGCGTTAAGATAAGCTGTTACTGATCTCTCATAGGCACCTATATCCTGGGAAAGTTCATGCCCACATACTACCGGTTTACCTGTGAGCTTTGTGATCATCTCCTTTACCCGGAGTTCATGTTCAGGATTGCGTATGCTAAAATGTCCGGATACAGCAAAAGCTGATACATTATCCTTTACCCTCAGAACGAAGTTCTTCACAGCTTCTATATCCAAAGGTGCCATTTCTTCTCCCATATGGTCATGGCCACCTGAAACAAAAATGATATCATTCGTTGGGAAATCCTTCTCAATATTATGATCACCTGCAAGAATAAGACCTACCGGATAGCCGGTATCTTCAAGAACAGTATTTGTGGCAAGTGTTGTGGAAAGCGACACAAGTTTTACTTTTCTCAGGTATTCTTCATCAATTCCATTAATTGCATTCTGAATTCCCTCGATCAGATCAGGATATGTTGTCAGTGCCTTATTGGAAGTCACTACCGATCTGTCCGCATCCCTCACAAGTATCGCGTCCGTATATGTTCCGCCTGCATCAATGCCTAAACTATACTGCATTATTTATCACCGTTCTTTCTAATGGCCAGATCGGACAGGTATGATCCAATTCAGCCTGTAATTCACATCACAAAGATTAAGTTCACAGGGGTTCGACGTGAACAAATACGTCCGAAACCCCTCTATAAGTTCTTTTCAGATCATTTTCGATGCGTGCCACCAACCTTTGTGTGTCCCTTATATGCATATCAGACAACACTTTAACACGGAGATCAACAAAAATGCTCTGCGAAGCTCCATGCGCACGAACCATATAGCAATCCTCCACTCCATCTATCGAATTCACTATTCTGCATACAGTATTTTCATCTAGCCTACAGCCATCACATAATGTATTACTGGATTCGACAATGATGGATGCACACTCCTTGAAAAGAAATGCAACGATAAGAAATACGACCAGAATTTCTGCCAGTGGATAGATTGTTCCGGATATCAGAATCCCTGCAACTACAATTGATAATAAAAGGTCGGTTTCCACCATAGATGGAGTGAAAATATCTTTTAGTCCTAAGAATGCTTCCTCTTTTTTGTTTTTTAATATTAAAATATCCAGAATTATTGCAACAAACAATGTGGCAAGTACAAATGGATAAAATTTGTAATAATTATCGACTGATATAGCTGTAATCATCGTTTTTAGAACATAGATGCCAAACAGAACAAACATTAAGGCAACAAAAAGAGACATCAATGAACCATATTTTTTGTATCCATATGGATGATCTTTGTCGGTAAACTGAGAGACTATCTGTGGAACAAATATTCTGGCAGATCCGATTATACAAATAAACAGCGAATAATATCCAATTGATTCAATTGCAGAGAGGCCAGCATAAATTCCTATAGTTAATTCAAGCATTGCAATTGCCAGGTAAACTAAAAGGAAGGCAAATGATATTCCCTTTATTGAATAGATGGTCCACATATTGATCCCTTCATTTTTCATATAAGGTCACAGCCGTTTAAATGCCGGCTGATAACCTTTAATACGTATCTTATGTCGTAGATTTACAGTGGTACAACTGTCTTGCCAAATACGGAATTCGTTACAAGTGCAAGTGAAGTATACATTGCAGAAAGACCAAGTAATAAGGTCATATAACCTGCAAGTGAACCAACTCCAATTCCAAAGTTTGCTGCTGCATTCAGTAAAAATGTCAGTGTGAGTGTGACGAATACCACAATTATTGCCTTGATGCCGATTTTGAATGTAACAAGCAATAGGACCAGGGAAACCAGACCCCATATAAGAAGGTAGAAACCAACGGATGCTGCACTGGCTGCACCGAGAACACCACTTGCAAGTCCTGTGGACATCAGTATGAACGCAAAGGAGAACCAGAATAAACCAAAGGCTGAGAATGCTGTTGCTCCGAAAACATCTCCTTTCTTCCAGCCTTCAATACCTGCAAATACTTGTGCAAATCCACCAAGGAAGATGGACATTGATACTACCATCGTAGCATCTGCAAAGAATCCTGACCCCATCAGGCCAAGCATTGTAGCAGCAAGACCAAGTCCCATGAATCCGAGTGGTGCATGATCTGATGTTTTATCGATTATGTGAAATTCATTCTCAGGCTTACATAAAATACAGTTCTCTGGTGTCTCTTCATTATTTGTCAAATAGAATCACTTCCTGTTTTATTGTAATAATGGATGTTGTAAACTATCAATTATTATTATATAAATAAATAAATAAATAAATAAATAAATCTAAATTACAATGAATTATAATGCGAAATCTCGCTCATAAAAAAAACTCACAATTGTAAGGAGATAAAGGAGTTTGTAAATTCCTGGATATCGCCTCCTATCTGTTTATTTGGTTTAGGTAAAGGGTGTTATCGTAGTTAGTAAAGGGGGTTTTAAAACGTCTGTAATACAAGGTGATGAAAAGTAGCCCCGAAAGATCCGGGGCTACAGTCCACGTTTGGGAGAACTTTCCGGTAATCTGCTTAGAGACCGTAGTTCTCAGGCAGGAATACCTTGACTTCTTCCTTGTACTTAGCCATGCAGTCGCTCATGAAGGTGTCCTGGTCGTCTGTAAGTGCTTCCAGTGCAGCCTTTGCATCTGTGAGTGCACCCATCTCGAACCTTGTGAGGTCGAGCTTGCCAGCAGCACCTTCTTCCATGATCTCTACAGACTTGATTGCAGCATTCTTTGCACGGAGGTAGATGTCGTTTCCGTCCTTGACAATTGCCTCACCAACGCGGTATGCATTGTCATATGCAAGAACATAGCCCTGTGGATCCCTGTACTTGTCGGAAAGTGTGAACAAGTCTCTGAGGGTCTTCTCCTGGCCTGTTGCAAGTGCAGTGTTCATCAAAGCACAGTCGTAGCCGAGGGACTCTGACCAGCACTGTACGGATGTACCACCGAACTCTGCGTGGTATTCTACAGACTCGTTTGACCAGAGGTCACAGCACTGCATGACAAGGTTACCCATGACATCAGAGTGTGCACATGTGGAAGTCTTACCTTCCTGTGTCATTGGCATACCTGTGATTGCCTTTATTACGGTGTTCTCATATCCACAGTCCTTACCTGGACCTACAGCTCCTGCCTCGTATGCTGCGAGTGATCTTGGTGCTGAGATAGCCCTTGCAATGATTGCAAGAGTGTGAGCAAGGTTCTTGTCAAGCAGACCGCCACCAATGAACATTGCAGTATTTGCTTCGGAACAGTCAGTATCACCAGCTGCAACGACGTTGTGCTTCTTTGCAACACTGGCGATCTCCTGCCAGAGGAAATCCATATCCATGGTACCAAGGCATCCAATAGCATAGAGCATACCAGGAACATCGTTCCTCAGGATAGCATAATCGAATACTTCCTTACCACCCATTGATTCTACAGAAAGAAGGTCAGCACCGTTTGCAGCAACCTCTTCAAAGGACTCCATCAGGACATTGAACTTATCTCCTCTAAGGCCAAGGAAGTCACGATCTTCACGGATATCACCAGGTGTGTGTCTTAATGCACATTTGATGCCGTACTCATCGTGGAACTCTTCCATGATCTCTTTCTGTGCGTGTGCGACCTCTCCTCCCCATGTTGGGTTGTTGGTCATCTGCTCGACGTGTTCTGTTTCGAGTACTACAGATGGGAAACCTACCTGAACCATACGGTTCATGATATCTGTGGTGATCCTCTGGTATTCCTTGACGAGTTTCTCCTTTGATGCACCTGCTTCAGGTCTTGGAGCATAGTTTACTTCAGGGGATGTGTATCCGCCACCGATCTCGAGATCAAGTCCTGCCTTTACAGGGAACTTTGACTTACCGAAGATCATATCATCTGCACTGCCATATGCCATTTTTGTGTATCTGTTGATTGCCATTTTTCTCACCTCTTAGTGTTTATGGAATTCCTCTTTCAGTGCGCTAATACTTGCACCGGCAACTATCTTATCTGCCATCTTTGGTGCGTCAGCAGCTTCTTCACCGTAGACACCCAGGTCATAGGTAGCAACAAAGTCCTGATTAACTGCTCCGCCACCGCAGGCGAATGGGACCTTAAGACCTGCTTCAAGAAGCCTGTCATTGACAGCCTTGAAAGCGTACATTGTTGTTGTCATCAGTGCAGTACCTGTAAGCATGATTGGGTTCTCAGCTTTGACAGCCTCGATAACTTCGTCCACAGGAACGTCACGTCCAAGGTCAACTACTTCATATCCGTTTGCCCTGAGAAGTGCAGCAACAATGGATTTACCGATATCGTGAACATCTCCTTCTGCTACGTGGCATACGACCTTGCCCTTTGAAACAGGAGCTTCGTTAGATTGTCCTTTACAGAATTCGATACCATCGAGCATTGCATCTGCAGACATCATGACGTTTGGCAGGAAAATTATTCCTTCGTCGTACAGATCTGTGACAACCTTCATACCTACCATAAGGGCATCGTCGATCAATGCAATTGGATCCTTGCCTGCAGCGATTGCAGCTTCAAGGCCTTCGATAACGTCGTCTTCCTCGCCTTCAAAGATAGCTTCTGCAATTGGTCTGAATAACTCTTCCTTTGGATAGAGTTCAGCTGCAGCGTCTTCAGGCGTCATTGCCTTTTCCATTTTTACATTGTACCTTACCAGAATTTCACTGGGGTCTATATCGAGACTGGTCATGTTTTGCTTCCTTTGTTCTTTTTTATGTATTGAGACGAACATTCTAAATTTAGAAGATCGCCTTCGATCCAATCCATAAGATTTCAACCTGAAATCCTAATAAAACGTCTGGTATTTACATATATAAACATATTGTTTTACTAGTTTTACTATATAAATACAACGAATGAATTTCATAATATTCAATAGTAAATTTGAAACATAAAATACGTCTGTTGATAATGAAAATTTATAAATTTGGTAGTATTAATAAAAAATATAATGTTTTGTAGTATAGATATTCTTATATAATATAAAATATAGTCGTTTATTTTGAACTTATATATAAATCTACCTCCTTACTGAAGATGTGATCAAACATATTAAATGTTAAAATTAATGTCTATTGATTCCGATAATAGGCTTTAATTAACCAATATTTCTTAAAACTAGATACAATGTTGTAGAAAGTCTTATATTGCGTATAACAATTTAATTTATTATTAACAGATATTAAAAACACCAACATTAGGCAGAATAATCAAAAAACAAACAAATCGTGGAATATTAATATAGAAATATTTTGTAAAGATTGGTATGGTTATGCAAATATAATTGATCTTTTATAATAATCATTAATGATTGGCAACTCTTTGGTATGCCATAACACTTAAATAGCAAATCTCTGCGCAACCTTTGACTTGACAAAAAGATTATCTTGATCAGCAGGAAATAACACTGTACCGCAATTATAAAAAGAAAGATTGTGCCAAAATTTAAAAGAAAAAGTAGAAAATGAGAAGATATTTTTTTAATAACCATAATTTTCAGGTCTGAATTCAGGCATTTCAGCTTTGAATTTGTCCATTTGCTCTTCAATAAAAACATCTTTTTCATCGGTAAGGGAATTAAGTATCTTAGTAGCATTTGCCAGAGATGCTTTCTCGAACTTGGAAAGTTCTAACTGTCCCTTTGAACCTGCTTCAATAATATCACAGGCTTCAATTGCAGCGTTCCTGGAACGTAAATAGATGTCATCCCCATCCTTTACGATGGCTTCTCCTATCCTGTACGCATTATCAAATGCAAGCATGAAGGCCTGAGGATCACGGTAACGATCCGAAACCATAAGCACATCCCTGAACACTTTTCCATAACCAGCTTCAATAGCCGCATTCAACATTGAGCAATCATAGGATAGTGTTTCACCCCAGCACTGGACACTTGTACCACCAAATTCGCCGTGATATTCTACAGACTCATTAGACCAGAGATCACAGCACTGCATGACAAGATTGCCCATCAGATCCGAATGAGCGCAGGTGGAAGCCTTTCCTTCCTGTGAAATGGGGTAACCTGTAATTGCCTTTATGATCGTATTCTCGTAACCACAATCCTTTCCTGGTCCGACTGCTCCTGCCTCGTATGCAGCAAGCGATCTTGGTGCAGATATAGCTCTTGCAACTATAGCCATTGTGTGAGCAAGTTTTCTGTCAAGGAGACCTCCTGCAATGAACATAGCAGTGTTTGCCTGTGAACAATCGGTATCTCCTGCAGCAATAACATTGTGTTTCTTTGCGATGCTGCTTATCTCGGACCAGATGAATTCAACATCAATAGTTCCAAGAATTCCTATTGAGAACAAAATTCCAGGTATGTCGTTACGCAGGATCGCGGAGTCAAAAGCACCCTTTCCTCCAAGTGATTCGATCGAAAGCATATCCGCACCGCTGGACGCTACCTGTTCAAAAGATTCCATAAGAACATCATAAGGATCTCCACGCAGGTCAAGACTTTCACGACCTCCGCGGATATCGGCAAGAGTATTGCGCAATGCGCATTTGATACCATATTCATCGTAATATTCTTCCATGATGGTCTTCTGAGCATGTGCGACCTCTGCTCCCCATTCAGGATTAGTGGTCATCTGAAGAACATGTTCGGTCTCAAGCACTACAGAAGGAAAGCCCACCTGAACCATCCTTTGAAGGATATCAGTTGTGATCTTTTCATATTCTGCGATAAGTTTCTCTTTAGATTCTCCTGAGGATGGACGGGGTGCATAATTCACTTCTGCAGAAGTATAACCGGCTCCGATCTCAAGATCAAAGCCAGTACTTATGGGATAAAGGGAATGTCCGAAGACCATGTCCTCAAAATCATCGTATGCCATTTTTGTATAACGTTTTATATCCATAAATTAACCACCATCAATGTTTATGGAACTCCTTCCTGAGGCGTTCAACATCAAATCCTTTCAGTATAGCATCTGCGATCTTTGGAACGTCTGCTGCTTCCTCACAGTAGAGGCCAAGATCGTACTGCGAAATGAAATCCTGTGTAACTGCCCCCCCTCCACATACAACAGGAACATTAATATCACTATCAAGAAGGCGGGAATTTACATCCTTAAATGCAGACATAGTAGTTGTCATAAGGGCGGTTCCGGTAAGCATGATGGGTTTTTCCTTTTTCACGGCAGCTATTACCTCTTCTACAGGAACATCTTTTCCAAGATCAATGACCTCATAGCCCTTTGCCCTGAGAAGCACTGTTACGATCTTCTTGCCAATGTCATGTATGTCACCTTCTACAACATAGGAAACGATCTTGCCTCTATACTCATGCTCCTGTCCCGATTGCTCTTTACAGAATTCGATTCCTTCGATCATTGCCTGAGCTGAGATAATAACATCAGGAAGATAGAGCATATTGTCATCGTAAAGTTCGGATACAATTTCCATTCCTAACATGAGTGCATCATTTATCAGGGATAAAGGATCTTTGCCTTTAGCTATCGCATTCTGAAGACTTTCAACAACTTCATCTTCATCTCCCTCAAAAACAGCTCTTGCAACTTCACGTATAGCTTCATCTTTTGGAAATAGGTTCTCTGCAACTTCTTCAGGAGTCATTTCCTGTTCTACTTTAACATTATATCGCACCAACGTACGTTGAGGATTTATGTCGATCACAATTTACTCCTCCATAAACATCACTGTTCTATGGCCCAGCTTATAATAATTAACAGATATCAATTAATAAATAAGACTCTTTAATGTGAGATATAAATTTAATTGAACTAATTTTAATATTTTATTTTAAAGCTATTTGATTCGCCAGATATCAGATTCAATTCACCTCACGACAGGCAGCTACTAATGCTTCCTGTTTGTTCCAGATGCCTTTATTCAATCTTGTTTCAACGGAAATTGCCATCCCTGTGTTGGTTAGTAGAGGAAGTGTAAACACAGTCTCTTTACCTGAAACAGCCTCACTAAAGTAATTTGCTACATCCAGTACTTTATTGTGAGGATGCATTTTGATGAAATTCATGCCTGTAATTTCTTCTTTTGAATAACCAAGTTTGCCCGTCACGCTTTCGTTTGTATAAAGAACGCATCCTTCGTTATCAAGGACAAATATGAGATCATTAATGCTGTCCAGAAGTAATTTCAGATCGTTCTGGTTCTTCTGGAGGTCAACCTCGGTTTCAATACGACCTATTATAGAGCCTATCTGTGCAGCAATGGTCTCAATTGATGTATGAACATCATAGGATATGTCGTATTCGTCATGAGACGCAAGGAAAAGAACTGCTACTATCTCTTCCCGGTACTTTACAGGAATAACTGCAGTAGCAAGAAGTCCTTCATCCACCCGCTTATCATGACGTGTCAGTGGAAATATCTCTGAATAAAGTTTATAGAGCGGATAACCTGTTAGGAAGAACCTGTTTTGTATGGAATCCGGGCCATAGTGGGAATACGTTTTCACAAATTCTTCTGAAAGTCCATTATGAGATACGAGGTTGAGATCACCATTGTTCTTGTCAACAATATAAAGGGCACCACAATCAAGACCCTTTATGTGTAAAGAGAACTCCAGAAGTTGGTCAAATGTTTCCTGAAGGTCTCCGGATGGGGTGAACAGGTTTCCCACCTCAGATTCAATATTAAGGAACTGATCGATCCTTTTACGTTCAGTGATGTCTATTATTATACCCTGAATATGAGCAAGCTTTCCTTCTTCATCATATTGAGGAGTTGATCTTTCCTCTACCCAGCGCACATCTCCGGTTTTTGTTATTATACGATACTCGATGCGATATTCCGACGTACCTTCATAATTCTTCCTGTCAAAATATGCGTGCACCCTCTCAGAATCTGATGGGTGAATAATATCACTATAATTCAACTTCCCTGAAATAAATTCCTCCGGGGAGTAACCAAACTTTTCGATATTTTCAGAAACGAATTCCACAGGCCATTCTGATTGGGAACCCCAGAAGAAAACAACGGCCGGACTGCTTTTTATTACAGCCTGCAAAACCTTTTGAACTTCCAGAGTTTCTAGTAATTCCCGCTCTTTTTCTTTCGGTTTGGTTATATCATGAATGATTGCCATTATTGAAGGTTTACCATTGTGGTCAATGCGGGAAGTGGTAATCTCAACTGGAATGGATCCTCTACTCTTCCCCATTAGAATAATTTCAGATCTACGACTTATGCTCTTTTTCTTTTCCAGTATCTTCGATAATAATTTCTCTACCATTCTTATGTATTCAGGTGAAATGTATCTGGTAAATTTTGTATCATGTACTTTGTCAGGGGACAATCCCACGATCTCACAGAACATTGGATTGGCAAATTTAAGCATGCCATCCTGAATGATGATGATGCCATCATTTCCTTTTTCAACAAGTGTTGAATACTTTTCCTCTGAAGCTTCTAATGCTTCATTCGCTTCTCTGTGAATGATCAGTTTCCACATCGATTGCAGAAGTAGTTTGAGGTTATGTGTGTCAAGATAATTGTATGATGTATCCTTATTTTCGACGCCCAGCACAAATTTGATCGAACTGCCATCATAAAACGGAAGTTCTATGCGATGCACTGCTTTTTCTGATATATCAGATCTATTATTGTGGTCTGTCAGAATGTTAGAGAATAAAGGTTTGCCTGTTGAACCGTTTTCTTTAATGGTTCTTTTTAGATCAGAAGAACAATTAATACTTTCTTCATTGAAATCATACTGGCCTTCTTCATCTTTTAAAAGAGACAAACAAAGATCAGGTATCCCATTATCCCCTAATCGTAGGATATATCCTTCACTGCTTTGTGTGAGGTCCAGGGCCGACCGAAGGGCAAATCTAATGATACTGGATACATCATCATCCGCCATCTGGCTAAGTTCAAGAAGTATTTTGAGACGGTTTTCATTTTGCTGAAGGGACTCTTCTCCCATCTTGTGAAGTGTTACATCATCAAAGATAGCCATTCCTCCTTGAGGGAAGCCATCTACGATCAATGAACTTAGATTCAAACGAAGTATCAGTGAATTGTTATCTTTTTTAAGTTGGGTCTCTGATTCAAAATTATTGGATTTTCCAGTAAGTACATCATTAAGACCCTGTCTTATTTTGTCATCTTTCAGGAAATCAAATAAACTCTGTCCTAGCACATTTTCTTGAAGATGATTGAATAATTCATCGAATACTTCGTTGGAGTTGGTGATGGTGCCTTTCTGATCAAAACGAACAATTCCCATTGGGGATTTCTCAAAGATGAGTCGGAAGTTTTTCTCAGTATCGATAAGGGCTTCCTTTGCTTTTCTTTTTTCACGAATATCATTAATCGTTATGATCAGGCCGGGTTCTCCTCCATAGTCGCCATGGGAGGCTGTAATTTCCACCGGTATGTTCTCTTCATCTTTTGAAAAGATGTTTACCTCATAACTTTTAGGATCCTTCTTTTTACTTGCCAACCATTTTTTGATCTTTATTGAGATCATTCGATGATATTCAGTAGGAATATGGGAAAAGAGATCAGAACCTATTATATCTTCTTTTTGCAGCCCCCTAAGTTCACAGAATTTCGTGTTAGCATACTTTATGATATCATCTCGAACAACAATTATGCCCTCAGTTCCTTTTTCAACGAGTGAAGCATATTTTTCTTCAGATGAGAGCAGTTCTTCTGCTTTTTTCAGTTCAGTGATATCTTCAAATGCTACAAACAACAGACATCCATCATCGGTGGACAAAGAAAGACGATTTGCATTCAACGAGATCGTTCGCATCCCAACGTTGGTAAAAGTATATGTGAATTCGAGATTCTTGACAGGTTTTCCTTCCGCACAGACATCTTTTAATTTACTAAAGAGCTCAGGGGAATCTTGCCTGAACTGAGCAAACTTTCTTGCATTTTTACCAATTACATCTTCAGGTCCAACTTTGAATAATTCATAGAAAGAATCGTTCGCATAGATAACCTCAAAATCATTACCTATTATTAAAATAGATTCTTTTAGCGAATCGATAATTGATTCTAAATAAAAACTTGCATGATTTGAATGAGTAATATTTGGTAAGCTTGTCATTTCTATCATGAAACCATAGGCTGATCCAACCGACCCATCAGCAGTAATTGTTAGAGTATTAAGTACTTTTACATCCGCTACAGAGCCATTTTTTGCCAATATTCTGTAGTTCTGAACAAAAGAGGAGGTCCCTTCAAGTTCCCGATAAATTTGCAGCTCAGAGAATACTCTATCCAGGTCATGAGGGTGAACAAGATCAGAATATGAGAATCTTTCATCCAGACATTCTTCAACAGTATATCCAAAAAGAGAGACATTGTCAGAAACATCCAGGATATTCCAGTCATTTTCAAGGTCCCAGGAAAAAAATACAGAAGCTTCGCTATCGAATTCAGGCGTACTGCCTATAATTGATGCAATTGACTCCTTTTTAGCAGGCTTAAAACCTGTGTGTACTCTGGAACTGTATATAGTATACATCTCCCGTTCTGTACGTTTTTTAGCTATTAGTGGGAAGACAAACGTATTTATTTCTTTTGAATTCACTGGATATCTGGTGTAACAATACTAATGGTCTCTCCAATATATATGAATTCCACATTTTTATTAGGGAAATCGACTGAAACGAAAAGATTATTATAAATCAACGAATAATTGAAAGTGCTCACATCTAATGATCTATAGTAGCTTCCTTCGATCCAATCCTTTACTTTTAGATCAATATCCAGTACTGAGTACCTTTTTAGGTGTGAGCTTATATCTAAATTATTTAGTTTTACCAGGTTTTATCCCATCACTTTGAGCTTATTCCAGTCAAGCACATCCTCCGGACATGCGTGAATACACTTCTGACAATGCGCACCATCGCAGAGATCTGTACGTATGCTGACATTACGTTCCTCCTCTTTAAGGGCATTATTTGGACATATCTCCATACATTGATGACAATCAATGCAGCCTTCAACTTCCATTTTTAGATATGTTCCAACCTTTTCAAGAACGCTTAACCCCTCATTCCCGAGATCAGGGATATCCTTTTTCACACGTTTTTCGACCTCAGGCGTTTTTTTAACAATATCAATTGTTGGAAGTCCCTTTTTCTTCAGGAACTTCTTGAGAGCCTTGAATGGCATTCCTTCGTTCCAGTAGGAAAGTTCCAGAATATATGTTTCTTTGAAAGCTTCATCTGTTGCGAACATGACATGAGTACCAACGATATCTCTGGCAATTTTCTGTAGTTCCCATAACCTGTCTTCTGAGAGCAGTATCTCTTTTGCAACTATCAGGGATGTGTTCCCTATCTGGCAGACATTTGAGACATTGTAGGGGATCATGCCGATACGATGTGCTTTCAAAGCATCCATATATGTGCCTGCTGCACCGGACATATAAGCCACCTGCACATCTTCCATGGATATCCCGGCAGCATTGCAGAGTGTCACGTGTCCTGCACGTATGGCACCAATAGCTCTTCCTGCTTCTACAAGGTCTTTTTCTGTGAAATTTACATTGTCCTGAAGGTGAAGCATTTTATCGCTTGTTTTTACATTTGGCAATTGAATGATCCCGTTTTCCATAGCTTCATCAATAAGTGCTATTACTCCGGTTCCGGTGATGCCGGATGCCTTTATGGATCCTCCTTCGACCACATCACCATTCTTGTAGTTCACAAGGGAACCTTGTACAGTGTTCATCTCTTCGTCAAGTAAAAAGTTTCGCAGGTTCCCGTCATTGAACTCTATATCTGAGATCACGAAGGGGCGAGCAATGCTTCCGTCTTCGATCTCCTGTCCCTCAAGTGCAGGACCTGCAGCTGCTGAGCCGGTATAGATAACAGTTCCCACCTTAAGGGCCATCTCTGCATTGGTCCCATAATCTGTCGCGATCGTAATATCTTCAGAATCCAGCATCCCGGATTTGACTATCAGTGCAAGAGCATCGGCGCCAACTTCATGTTTGATCGCAGGTGGGATAACGATCTTGCAATCAAGGTCCTCGAGTCCTTTTATCTGTGTGCTGTCAATTATCGCAGCATAACGCTCTTGTTCCTGGATGTCCATCAATTGTTTTTTCCTTTCGCCTGCATATGCAAGATCATCGATAGGAATTCCCTGGAAAAGTGACAGCTGTATTGGATTTCCACAAATAGCTATTCTATTCACTTTGCCGTTCTCAGGTTCAAGTTCATCAACAATATGCCTGAAAGCATTGATAACAAGCTCATGTGCTTTGTCCTGGCCATAGGTCATAGCAAAATCCAGATGATCCATAACATTTGCACCTGGGAGAGGATTTCTCATAGTAATGACAGTCCTCTTTATCTCACCACTATCCAGATCCACTTTCTGTGCCCTGAAACCACTTGTTCCAAGGTCTATTGCAATTCCCGTTCGCATGCTACTGACTCCCTGATCTATCAACCTTGATCGAATGATGTGAAATTAAAGCTGGAATTTAAAAATAAGTTAAAGGCCCTGATGATCAGGACCTTTAGCTAATTCAATTTATTCAAGCAAAGAAATCGTCTCTTGCTTCAACAAGTGCTTTGATGTTCTCGATAGGTGTCTTTGGTGCAATACCACAGCCAGGGGCTAATACAGCAACACCGTCTTCCAGAGCATTCTTTGAGTCTTCTTTGACCTTTGCAACATCACCTGCAAGCAATGTGAAAGGACTGGAGACGTTGCCTACGATCACTGCCCTGTCACCTGCTGTTGCGATTGCACCTTTAAGGTCTGCTACTTTCTCTTCAATGCTGAGACCTTCAAACTTGCAGTCTGCCATCATGTCAAGGATAGGTGTAACATTACCGCAGACGTGTAGTACCATCGGACACTTGACAGCTTCTGCAAATCTTGCAAGCCTTGGCTTGAGCATTGCATCAAATGTGGAAGGGTTCATAAGATCCGGGGATGCTACAGGATCCGGCACACAGATAACATCTGCACCTGCATCTGCTAATGCATTTGCGTATTCGATACATGCATCTGTTGCAAAATCAAGGATGGTCTCAAAGTCATCAGGTTTCTTGATCGACCATTTCATGAACTTTTTGACACTTGCAAGATCTGATGCAAGGGTTACAGGGCCTTCCATACCTGCAATTAGTGGGACATCATCTCCTACCTTTTCCCTTATGATCTTTGATGCTTCGAGGACAGCAGGTATCCTTCCATTGTTTAAGAGGTCTGCAGGCATCTCAAGGTTATCAACACCTTTTGGATATGGGTGATCAGTAACAGATGGTTGCCTGTCCTTTGTGCCCATGTTAACCTCACAGCCCATTGCTTCTGCAAGGACGGTAAGACAGTATGGGTACCTCACGCCTTCCAGACCACAGACCTCATGGGATGCGATAGCAAGAGTTGCCATCTTTTCAGGATCTGAGTGGGCTTCCGGCCATGCAGCACCGGTCTGATCCATAAGATCTTCTATACCTGTCTGCGTAACGGATAGTACAGGGATCTTGTCAACTGTTTCTTTTTTTAATGCTTTCAATAATCTTTCTTTTTGGGTTAGATCGGTCATTTATATCACTCCATTACAGTTTGAGATCTGGTCAGGCCAGATGCAACAAATATTAATTTCAAGCTCACAAATTAGCCAGATTTACTCAAAATAAAGTCTGGATCTGCAATATATAAACATTTGTTTTTGTAAATTTTAATATATAATGTTTTTGACAAAATGTAAAATGAGTATTAATTTTGATTAAAAAATATAAAGCCGATTGTTATTGATTATTTTAAAAATTATACTTTTGATAAAAAACATGTCATTTTTTGAATGGATATTCTTTTATATGATTGTCTGTAATGCAATTTACTAATATAATATAAAAGCAAATCGATTCAATAAATTATACTTTTTATTTCTTCAAAAATTATTAGAGAAAAAGCAATTCAACAGGCACTATGAATAATTTATTTAATATCTGTAATTGAAAGCATATAATGGACAATAAATGAATTTATATAACATATGTTAAAAAACAAGGCATAATTAGTAGATAAAGTTGTAAATAACAAGGAAAAATAAAAAAATCAAATCAGAAATTAAAAAACAGTACTTATTTTATTCTGAACAATTATTGTCCACAAGATGAAAAACGGGCATACATTTAATAATATTCATACAGTTGGGTGGATTTTTCTAATTATTTGTTTCATAGTTTCCTTTACCGCACCCCAGGCAGGCGCACTTTCCCAAACAGAGGTCAATCCGATCAGCACACCAGATGGAGCAGTCATTTTAATTATCGATGGACTTGGTTCATCCTACATTTATCCTGAAATGATCCCTTATGCACTCGATGGTACAACCATTGAAAAGCCAGTGGCCAGAAATATTTCGATGCTGTCAGATAAAGGCCTGCGAGTGGTTACTGTACTAACCCCTTCAACAGAAGGTGAGGACGGACATTCGGTGATCGTAACGGGAAATTCCGGAGCAACTCCTGCAATGGTTGCTTACACCGATGCAACGATCTATGACATTGCACATAAAAATGGATACCTTGCTTTTGGAATACTTCAAAAAGGTGACATCCCGGAAATACTCGCAGAACAGGATGTGATCGTACATGACCTCACGACATCCATCAATGACCCTCAGATGGAAGTTATTGCAAATTTCAATTATGATAGCCAGTATGAAGATCTGTGGACATCCATTA
This sequence comes from Methanococcoides methylutens, assembly GCF_000765475.1. Lineage (NCBI taxonomy): Archaea > Methanobacteriati > Methanobacteriota > Methanomicrobia > Methanosarcinales > Methanosarcinaceae > Methanococcoides > Methanococcoides methylutens. Next base: position 24,335 of record NZ_JRHO01000004.1, on the reverse strand, counting down.
CGGAGGCCCTGGAAATAAATGCAGAATCAGCACCTGAATACATTGATCAATATCCTGAAGGTAGCATTGAACGTTACTATGCCTACAACCGCTGGGCTATGGACACTGCAATTGAGGTTCTCGACCTGATGCATCAAACTTATCCTGAACAGAAGTTCATCCTTACTATCAACGTCGGTGCAGTGGATACGGCAGGACTCTATCGCAGGGGTGAAGGTTATGCGGATACTATCGAAGACCTCGACATAATGATAGGTGAACTGTACGAATTAACAGAAAAAAACGATTTGGCATTGATCATAACCTCTGACCACGGAATGACATTCCAGTCTGCAGACGGAAGAGGGGGGAGCAAATCGGATAAATATGCCAGCCAGCCGGAAGTCCTGAGGATACCTTTTATTGTCACATCCAGGAACCTGGACAATGAGGTCCCTGAAGGCGAATTCGGGCAGCAGGATATTGCACCTACCATACTTAGCGTACTTGACCTGCCTGATGAGATGCGTTTTACGAACGGCAGGTCTCTCGCATCAAAGAGTTATGTCAATTTCAAGGTGATACTACCTGAAACCGGTACTGTCACAATATCCAGGAGCAATGAAACGATTGCGGATGCAACTGGAGATGATTCATATATTTTCTATGGACTTGAGCGGGACAAGCAGTATGATATAAGGGTGAAGACAACGGAAGAGCCAGAAATGCTTCTGGAAAGAACCGTCTATTCAGATACCGATCAGGTTATCAGGTTCGATCCGATGCCGGATGTTTCGGAAGCATCAGGGGATGCCGGACAAAAAGATATACGTCGTACGCTTGGGTCTATTCTCATAATATTGATCAATCTGGCTGGACTGGGAATTATCTTCAGGCTAATTAAAAAATGACATGTTGGTAACACAAACTATTTTTATAAAGCAATCCCATTCTAACCGATGATCGTTGGCGTACTTGGACCTGCAGGGTCCTACTCAGATAAAGCTGCAAAAGGCTGGATGAAAAAACAGGGGATCGAAGGGAAAGCATCCCTCTTGTATTATGATGATATTACCGACACTTTTTCCGCGGTCATCGTAGGAAGAACAGACATGGGTATCGTTCCCATTGAAAATTCCATTGAAGGTTCAGTTGGTATCACGCTTGATCTTTTGCTTGAAAGTGATGTTACTATTATAGGAGAGATCGTTGTACCGATCAAGCACTGCCTGCTATCCAAAGGCAAGATCTCTGATATCAGGATCATACTTTCACATCCACAGGCGCTTGCACAGTGCAGGCAGTTCATAAGGACACATTTCAAGGATGTGGAGATACGTACAACCGGAAGCACATCACATGCTGCTAAACTTGCCAACGAGTTCGAGGAAATGGCAGCCATTGCATCAGAAGAATCAGCAAAAGCATATGGTCTCAATATACTGATGCCAAATATCCAGGACCGGGAGCAGAATCATACCCGTTTTATTGCCATCCGAAAAAATGATACGGAAATGGATGAAAGCAACACCAATGATGCTTATGTACGCAAGACATCCGTAATAGCCTACATCGGGAATGACAGGGCTGGTTCTCTATATGAGATCCTAGGTGAATTTGCAAAGAGGGATATAAATCTTACAAGGATCGAGTCAAGACCATCCAAGCGTTCGCTCGGTGACTACCTTTTCTATATCGATCTGGAAGGAAGCACATCCGATGCAGTTATAAAAGATGCTCTATATCATATTGATTCTAAAGTATCCATGCTGAAGGTTCTTGGCTCTTATAATGGCTACCTTCTGGATAACTAAACACACATTTTTATATAAAGGGAAGAATAGTGGTCGTAGTAATCTTAGAAATTTATCATTAAAGGATCTGTACTTATGGATATTGATTCATTTATTAAAAAACAGGAGTCTGCTGCTAATAAATACAAGCGTGTCTATAAGATACTTGATTTTTCCATTATCACATTAATATTATTTACTCTGCTGAAGATACTGAAGTTCGACCAGGTACTTTTTAAATTCAGGACCTTTGAACTATATGCAGATTCAACATACGGTCCCTCAGATGCCATTTCAACCGGTTTTTTGTTCCTTGCATTAATATCCATCTTCATTTCAGTCCTGCTTACCTTTGCCATACATTACCGGGACAGAAAGATACAGATAGTATCACTTATCGAAGAAAAGTTCCCTTCACTGAACGAGAGGCTGCGAACTGCGAACGATAACAAAAATATCCATAACATCATTGTTGATGAGCTCATGGGCAATGTTCTCGAGATCGCTTCAAAGGTCAACTCTTCCGAACTTCTCGAAAAGAAGAGGTTCAAGGCGAGCATGGCACTTCTTGTTGTCTCCCTTGCGATTTTCAGTTTTGTCATGGTGACCGATTATCAGTCGGACGTTGACCCCGATGACCTTGCAGATATTATCCAGGACTTTCCGGGAATGCCTGGTAATGAGAATGCAACATCTCCTGATGAGACATTTCCACTGGATGGTGACGGAGACGGGAACGGTGGCGAAGAAGATCTCATAGGCGAGCCGGCTGTGATCGTAGTTGAAGGAGAAGAGGTCGACCTCTCACTTCCACCGGGAGCAGGGACCGGTTTTATAGGGGGGGAAGAAAGTGAGGAACTTCCACCTGATTTTGTGAGCTCGTCCGCCTATGAGGTCGGATTAATTTCATCACCTGCCTATTATGAGCAACTCCCCGAAGGGTATGAAAGTATCATAAAGGAATACTTCGAGGAGATGGCTAAGAACTGAGGTCATCAAATTGCCTATCATACGAACTATAACATTACTATCACATTAACAAATTCGATCTATCGCAATACAAGGAGAACATCAAATGAATTCCAATGACGCCGGATCCGGTGAACTTGAACGGGTCTACAAGGGTGCTGGAGATGCCTTTGCAGCACTTTTCAATGAGATATCAAAGGTCATAGTCGGACAGAAGGACACAGTTGAACAGATCGTCATTGCGATCCTGTGTAACGGTCATGCACTTATGGAGAGTAATCCAGGGCTTGGAAAGACACTGACAGTATCTACCATAGCTAGGACAATGGACCTTGATTTCAGCAGGATACAGTGTACTCCGGACCTTATGCCTGCAGATATCACAGGCACACACATCATCGAGGAAAGGGGTGGAAGCAAGGAATTTAAGTTCGAACCAGGGCCAGTCTTCTCAAATATAGTTCTTGCAGATGAGATCAACCGTGCTTCTCCAAAGACCCAGTCAGCATTGCTTGAGGCTATGCAGGAAAAGCAGGTAACTGTTGGAAATGATACCTTCCTGCTTGACAAACCGTTCTTCTTACTTGCAACCCAGAATCCTATTGAGATGGAAGGTACTTTCCCGCTTCCTGAGGCACAGCTTGACAGGTTCCTTTTGAAGATCCTGCTGGACTACCCATCCTTTGATGAGGAAAAAGAGATCGTAAGACGCTATACTCAATATGAGGAGCCACAGGTCAGGAAAGTACTTGACAAGAAAATGGTGCTACAGCTGCAGCGTCTCACAAGGGATATACCAATTGCTGACGACATAAAGGACAGAGCCATCAAAATAGTGATGGCAACCCGCAAATGGACGGATTTCATCGAATATGGTGCATCACCGAGAGCATCCATCGGTCTGATACTTGCAGCAAAAGCACGTGCACTGGTAAACAGCAGGAACTTCGTCAGCAACGAGGATATCGAGGCCATGGCATATCCGATCCTGAGACACAGGATCATCCTGACCTTCGAATCCGAGAGACGTGGTATAACTCCTGATCAGGTCATTAAGGAAATATTGACAAAGGTCAAATGAGTTGCTCATAAGTGCAACCAGTGTAAGCCAATGAATAACGAAAACTGATATTAAACCATGAGTGACAGGAAACACAGGATCGATGTGGATTTCTTCCGCCAGCTGGACCGCTTTACTTTCATGGTAAGAAAGCGGGTTTCCAGTGCCTATGCAGGAAGCAGGCGTTCAACACATAGCGGCCGCGGTCTTGATACCATTGGCTATGTTGAGTATCATCCCGGGGACGATATTAAATCCATTGACTGGAATGTGTATGCAAGGTCTGAAAAGCTCTATGTGAGGGAGTTCGAAGAGGACAAATCAGTAACTACCCACATACTGCTGGATTCCAGTAACAGCATGGATTATTCTACCGTCGATGTTACTAAATACGAGTATGGGGCCATGCTTGCCGCCGGTTTTGCATATCTTGTCACCAAGGACAACGACAAGTTCGGCATATCCACATATGCTGATAATATAGCAATATCCCAGACTCACAGGGGCAGACGTTACCTTCTCAGGGACATTGACCGTCTTGCAGAAGTAGAACTTGAAGGTCAGACCGCATTGAACAGCTGCGTCGAACAGTACGAACGTGTTATACGTTCAAGGTCACTGATTGTCATTATTTCAGATTTCATGGAAGATCTGAGTTCCATTGAATCAGCTATCTATCGATTATCTCATCACGACCTCATGCTTATACAGGTGCTTGACCCTTCAGAGAGCGACCTGTCCATGCATGGACATGTAAAGCTCATGGACCTTGAGACAGATGATGAACTGAAGACTTACCTCAGCAACAATTTCAAGGACAAATACCAGGAAGAACTACAGGCTCATATCGATGGGATCAGGAACATCTGCGACCATGTCGGTGCTGATTTCTTTACATTTACAACTGACACGCCGGTATTTGATGCATTCTTCCACACAATTAGCGGGAGGAGGATCTGATGCCTTTTGAGAACACACTGGGACTTGCAGCCCTTGCAAGTGTGATTCCACTTATTATATTGTACCTGTTAAGACCAAAACCACTTCAGCTGAAGATCCCGTCCCTGATGTTCCTGATGCGGGCAGAACAGAAGAAAAAACGGTTCGCCTCCCTTAGAAGACTTATCAAGGACCCTATATTCCTGGCACAATTACTGGTACTAATACTGATATCCGTTGCAGTGGCAGCCCCATTCTATACATCCGAGGAAAGCCTGAGCGGAGAGCACACTATCTTTGTCATCGATGCTTCTGCAAGCATGAACACTGACGGAAGGTTCGACAGTGCCACTGAGATCGCCAAGACATATGTCAGCAAGAAGAACAGTATCATTCTTGCACAGAACATCCCGGTCACAGTTCTTGAAGCCGCCGGGTCTTCAGCTACAAAGGACACGCTTGACGGATTATCAGGAAAGGGAACGGTGGCAGACCTGTCATCTTCCATAACGAATGCCATGCGAATGCTTTCTAACGAAGGCGGAAGGATAATCGTCATATCAGATTTCACCAACTGGGAAGGGGAGGACCCTGTCTCTGCAAAGAGACTTGCAGAATCCTATGGTATGAAGGTAAGCTTTGTAAGGGTCGGAGCGCCTGCTGACAACGTTGGTATAATCCAGGGCTGGCTTGAGGCTGAAGAGAACGGTTACACTTACAACTGTGTTGTTAAGAACTACAACGAGATAACACAGAATGTCAACCTGGAGATCGATACCCCCGGAAGCGAGACAAAGAAGAGCGTTACACTTACTGTAAGTCCTTTTTCAACCAGCGAGTTCAAGCTGACAAATCTGGGACCTGGCGTTACAACACTCAGGATAACAAAAGATGACAGTCTCATAACTGATAATACAGCTTACATCTCAATTCCTTCGGACGTTCACAACGAACTGCTCCTTGTGACCGATGTTAAAAACTCTCCGGCTTCAGTTTCACTTTCATTGTTGCCGAACATAAGGGCAACCCAGTCAAACAATGTTCCATCAGATCTTAGTGATTACAAGGTTATCGTGATAGACACACAACAAAGAGCACTGACTGTCGAAGAGGTCACACTCCTTGATTCTTTCATAAAAGATGGCGGAGAAGTGCTGTTCATCGCATCACCTACACTTGATCCGGCAGCTGCGAACTTTGATCTGCTCAAGGTGCTTCCGGTAAAGCCAATTGCCACTATGCAAAGCAACAACGGTGAAACCCTGAAGGTTGTGCAGGAGACAAGACTTACAGAAGATGTGAGATTCAAGGATATTGCAGTTTACACATACCTTAATGCTACCATCAGGTCAGATGCAGTTTCCCTTGTAAATACTGATTCAGGCATCCCGATGCTGGCTTACTGGAGCGTCGGTGACGGAACAGTGATGTACCTGGGTTTAAGCGATGAGCTTGGTGAAAATGCATGGAACAATTTCCACAACCTGCCTGAGTACCCAGTCCTCTGGGCAAAGCTGATCGCATGGCTTGGCGGAGCGGGGGATATCGGTGACTACAACATCCAGACAGGTGCTATTTCCGCACTTGCAAATGAACAGGATGTTTCCACACCTACCGGAACCGTGACCACCAGCAGGTTACTCTATGATGAGGTCGGGACCTACGAGGTTGCAGGAAAGAACATTGCTGTCAACCTTTATGATGACATGGAATCCGATACCACCATCGATTCCTCCGGTGTTCTGGACCGAGCCACATCACAGGAAGGTTCCCAGATCGTTAGGGAAAATACCTACACGACCAAGAATTACATTGACATCTATCTCATCATTATTGCCATGCTATTGGTGATCGTTGAGATTCTTATTATCAGAAGCCGGGGTGAGCTATGATGGTTACTTTTGAAGATCCAATGGTACTGCTACTTGTCCTGCCGATAATTGCCGGTGGACTCTATCTCATCAAAAAAGGTGCAAGAAAGACATTGATCCTTTCACGCATCATAGTTCTCTCGCTGCTTGTAGTAGCACTTGCATCCCCGTTCTCGATCGTCAGCGAGGTTTCAAGTGATGACACTCCCCAGATGATCATAATTTCGGATGAGACCGGAAGTATGGAATTGTTCGAAGAAGGCGTAGGCGACAAGGTCTATGAATCCCTGACCGCAAACACCCCGACCACCATTGTCAGGCTCACCGGGGATAGCACTTCCCTTGGGGATGCGGTCGAGCAATATTCAAGCGGAGATAATCAGATCGTAATGGTAACTGACGGTAACAGCAACTTCGGAAAAGACCTTGAAGAAGCTCTCCAGTTTGCTGAGGAAGTCGGTACCACCGTTTATTCAGTGGAACCGGAACTTGAGGAGAACGACATAAGTGTGCAGATACTGGGCGATAAGACTGTTGTCATCGGAAACGAGAACCAGTTTGACGTGCTTGTATCACAGGCAGGTGAAGAGGAGATAAGATACAGCTTCGAGGTCTACGCCGGAGAGACCCTTGTCAGGAGTGGTACCTTCACACAGAACACACGCACAAGGACAATACGTGTACCTTACACTTTCAAGAAGCTTGGTGCACAGGAGTTAAGCGTTACACTAACACCTTTAACATCAGACAAGGATCGCATCAATAACGATTTCTACAAAGCTATCTATGTTGTGCCCAAGCCGAAGATCAAACTAATGACCAGCGATACGTCCGCACCTCTTGGCAATGTACTGTACAACCTGTATGATGTATCCAACACGAACGAGCTTACAAACATTGATGACAAGAAGACAATAGTTCTTGATAACCGCAACATAAGGACACTTTCAGAAAGTGATGTTGAGGTCCTCAAGGAGTTCGTAACAGATGGTAACGGTCTTGTGGTCGTGGGGGGAGAGACCTCCTTTGACCAGGGCAATTACCTGAACTCCTCATTTGAAGATCTGCTTCCGGTACTTTCAAAACCAACAGACTGGAAAGGTGGCAGGAGCATTGTTCTTATACTTGATGTATCCCAGAGTACATTCCATCATGAGACGCTTTCCGACATACTCGGAAATGCTATTTTCATTCTTGAGGATGAGAACCTTAGGGATGCATATGCAGGGGTCATCGCTTTTGGAAGCGAAGGTATTGATGTTTCAGGAGGACTGGTCTATCTTGGAACTCAGGCAAATGTCCTGAAGCTTGAAGAGGACATATCCGCATTGACTCCTGGATCTACAAGTGAAACATCCCTTGACCAGGGACTTCTCATTGCACAGGACTGGCTTGAGAACGAAGTCGGAGAACTTGATATCATCATCATCTCCGATGGAGGTATAGAGCAATCCTATGAAGACAGTCTTGTGGTTGCAGATGAGATCCACAATGGAGATATCCAATTCTATTATGTCCATGTAAAGTCAAGTGCACCGTCCCAGAGGGACCAGGTCGGCAACATCTATTCAGAAGACCTTATGGAAAGCGTTGATGGAATATATTTCCCGGTCGAGAGGGGTGAACGTGCGAACCTGGAGTTCGAGGACCTTGACATTCCTGACGAGACCGAGGACGATGAACCGTTCATGACATCATTCCCGCTTATCGAATACAACCCTAACCACTTCATCACACGCAATCTGGACGTTGACGGCAACATTACCGGTTACAATGACGTTACACCAAAAGCAGGTGCAGACAGAATCGTTGTGACAGCCACAGGCAAGCCGGTCATCACCACATGGAGATACGGGCTTGGAAGGGTAGCAGCCATTACTACTGATAACGGTAAAGGTGGACAAGCAACCTGGAGTTCACAGATGTACTCCGGCAACAATTCAAGGCTGATCTCCTCAACCATGAACTGGGCGATAGGCAATCCACAGGTAGAGGAAGGAACAGTTGTTGAAGGAGATGACACATGGTTTGGAAGTCCTGCAACACTCTACATAACACGCTACGATGAAGGTGTTCCGAAACTCAAGTACAAGGGTGAGACCCTTGAGCTTGCGGTCACAGGACAGAATACCTATGAGACCACGATCGAACCAAAGAACATCGGAATGCATGATGTTTCAGGTTATCCGATAGCTGTGAACTATGCTGTTGAATATCGTGATGTTGGCCTGAACGAGGATCTTCCTGTGCTGATCAAGGCGAATGGTGGTAAGACCTACAGTGAGAACGAAGCACTGGCACTGCTGCTTACAGATGCCAAGGCGAACTCTCTGAAAAGTGTTCAGCAACCTGTCAGCCAGAAACTGTACTTCCTTATCGCAGCATTACTGCTCTTCCTCACAGAGATCGCAGTAAGAAGAATAAGGGAGATCAGGGCAGCTAACAGGGAAAGGGCAGAATAAAATCCTGCCATCTTTTTTTTAAAAACGCATGCAGAAGACTACGAATTTGTTTGTAGTTAAAGTAATGAATATATAACATTCGTTCGTTGTATTGCTTGATGAAAAACGTCAGGTGATATTATGAGAACAAAAAACGCTTACATCCCACTAATTATACTGATCATACTTTCGACGATCACTGCCGGTGCTATGATAATGAACGATACTGATAGCAGCGATAAGATCATGGTCGACGACGAAGTGCTTGAAGCAGATGCTCCTAATGTTGATGGAGATATCTCCGAAAGCGATCCACTACAGCCTATAAAGACAATTGCTACTGTTATTGGCATCGACTCATGGAATGGAACGAAAGTCCTGCTTCTTGATCAGGATGAAAGCAATATTGGTGAAGGCTACCCATGTGACCTGTATCTGATGATCGGAGAGGAAACAACCATCGCAGACATTGATGGAGACGAGCTTTCAATTGATGATCTTACTGAAGGAACAAGGATTGAAGCACACTATGGACCAATGACAACAAGAAGCCTGCCACCACAGAGTGTAGCTGTGAGCATTGTTGTGCTTGATGAGGATGTCCCAACCGGCCCACAGCCTGTTAAGACGATAGGGACGATCCTTGGAACTGAAGTGAGGAGTGAGAACACAGTCCTGCTTCTTGATCAGGATGACATTGATATCGGGGAAGGTTATCCATGCGATATTTTTCTGGTAACAGCTCAGGAAACGACCATCACAGATAGCAATGGAAATGAACTTAGCTTTGAAGATCTTACAGAAGGAACAAGGGTAGAGGCTTACTACGGACCAATGGTAACAGCAAGTCTGCCTCCACAAAGTGGAACTTTGAAGATCGTGGTCTTAACAGACTGAAATAAGAATAGCAATTTCATGGTTACAAAAAGCTGATCAGCTTTTTGACCATGTCTCCTCTTTTCTGATAATTCTGATCAACCCTTGTCATTTCTACCAACTATTCTCCATTCTCCAAAAAGTCTAATACCTTTAAAAATTAATTATATTAACAGTTAAAGGAAAAATTCATTCTAATAACGGGGGTTAATAATGGGAGATAGCAAATACATTCGATGGTTCGAAGAGATCAGTATAGAAGACATTCCTTTAGTAGGCGGTAAGAATGCCTCACTTGGTGAGATGTACCGGGAACTGACAGAGAAGGAAATCAGTATACCTAACGGTTTTGCGGTTACAGCAGAAGCATACTGGCATGTGCTGGAATCAGCAGGCGTGCTTCAGGAACTTAAAGATACACTGGAAGGACTGGATACAGGGGATGTCAGTGACCTTGCTGAAAGAGGAAAAAAGGCAAGGAGTATAGTACTCGATGCAGGTATACCTGATGACCTCTGGGAAGAGATCAAAGAAGCTTATGAAAAACTGAGCGAAGAATACGGAGCTGAGACTGACGTAGCGGTTCGCAGTTCCGCAACAGCAGAGGATCTTCCGGATGCATCTTTTGCGGGACAGCAGGAAACATACCTCAACGTACACGGCTACCACTCCCTGAAAGATGCATGTAACCGTTGCTTTGCCTCTCTTTTCACGGACAGGGCGATCTCCTATCGTGTACACCACAAATTCGACCACTTCAAGGTCGGCCTTTCAATAGGCGTTATGAAGATGGTACGCTCAGACCTTGCATCCAGCGGTGTGATATTTACCATCGATACCGAATCCGGATTCGAGGACGTTGTTTTCATAACAGGAGCATATGGTCTCGGTGAGAATGTCGTTCAGGGACTTGTTAATCCGGATGAGTTTTACGTTTTCAAACCCACACTTAAAGAAGGCTACAGGCCGATCATCAAGAAGAAGCCGGGCAGCAAGGAGATAAAGATGATCTACGGGCGCGGGGATTCACGCATACTTACCCGTAATGTGGAAGTCCCCCTTGCCGAGCAGAGGAAGTTCTGTATCAATGATGAAGAGATCCTCCAGCTTGCGAAGTATGCTGCCACAATCGAGGATCACTATTCCAAGAAGAAAGGAAAGGCCGTGCCCATGGATATCGAGTGGGCAAAGGACGGTAATACCGGCGAGCTGTTCATCGTGCAGGCAAGGCCTGAGACGGTCCAGTCAAGGAAGAGAAAAGATGTCCTTGAGACATACTTCCTTGATGAGCATTCGAATGTTCTTGTAAGGGGCAGAAGTGTGGGTGACAAGATAGCTGCCGGTAAGGTCCATGTTATCGACGATGTTTCCAAGCTATCATCCTTCCAGCACGGGGAGATACTGGTAGCCGATACCACAACCCCTGACTGGGAACCTATCATGAAGCGTGCTGCTGCTATCATCACCAACAAAGGCGGAAGGACCTGCCATGCAGCTATCGTCAGCCGTGAGCTGGGAGTTCCTGCGGTCGTGGGTGCTGAGGATGCGACTGAAAAGCTGAAGAACGGAATGGATGTCACGATGAGCTGTGCTGAAGGTGATATCGGTAGGGTCTACGAAGGAATACTACCTTTCCACATCGAGACGGTTGATCTTAAGGGCTTAGGTAAGACAAAGACCGAGATGATGATGAACCTTGGAAATCCGGAAGAGGCATTTGCACTTTCCATGATACCAAACGATGGTATCGGGCTTGCAAGACTTGAGTTCATCATTACAAGTTACATCAAGATCCACCCAATGGCATTGATCCATCCTGAAAAGGTGGAAGATGAGAGTGTGCTTGAGGAAATTGAGAAGCTCACCTCCGGATACAAAAGTAAGGAAGACTATTTCGTGGAGAAGCTTTCCCAGGGAGTGGCGACCATTGTAGCCTCATTCTATCCGAAACCTGTGGTTGTACGCATGAGCGATTTCAAGTCGAACGAGTATGCTAGCCTGATCGGAGGAGAGTACTTCGAATTCGAAGAGAGCAACCCGATGATAGGTTTCAGGGGAGCATCACGGTATTATGATGAGCGCTATAGGGAAGGATTCGCACTTGAATGCAAGGCCATGAAGAAGGTCAGGGATGAGATGGGACTTACAAACCTGATACTCATGATCCCATTCTGCAGGCGTATCGAAGAAGCGGAAAAAGTGATCGCTGAAATGAAGAAGAACGGTCTGGAAAGAGGACAGAACGGCCTACAGGTCTATGTGATGTGTGAGATCCCGAGCAATGTCCTGCTGATAGATGAGTTCAGCAAATACTTCGATGGCTTCTCAATAGGCTCCAATGACCTCACCCAGCTGACCCTTGGTGTGGACAGGGATTCGGAAATACTGGCATCGTCTTTTGATGAAAGAGATGAAGCTGTGAAGAAGATCGTTTCCATGGCAGTTCAGGGAGCAAAGAGGAATGGCAAGCACAGCGGAATTTGTGGTCAGGCTCCAAGCGACTTCCCGGAATTTGCTGAGTTCCTTGTGAAGGAAGGTATTGATTCTATTTCGCTGAACCCGGATTCTGTGATGAAGATCTCATTGAAGGTTCTGGAGACTGAGAAGGAGATGGGATGAAATGGAGGAGCTTTGCCTCCATTCATTCTTCTTTGTGACTTTTTCTAATAATGCAAAAGAAAATTAACAACAAATAGTAAGCTATGGATTGAAAGTAAAAATAGAATATAAAAAGATCAACCGATCAGTCGATTGATATCCTCGCTATCAATAATTCCCACGAGCCTTTTCTTCTCATCGACAACTGGCAAAGCGGAAATGCTATGTCTTTCCATGCGCTTTGCACCGGCAATGATAGGCTCGTCCGGCATTGCCACAAGTACCTCTTTTGTCATGATATCATCCAGATCGACGGATTTCAATGCAACCGCCTTTGAGATATCCCAGGACGTAACGATGCCTGCAAGACAGCCTTTCTCATTAACCACCGGCAGATGTGTCAATCCTTCCTCGAACATGACCTTTGCAGCGGTCTCTATGCTGACCCCCTCTCTGATGGTAGCAACCTCTTCGGTCATGACATCGCCAACAGATGTGTGTGTCAGGAAATTGTGGACAACATAATTGATGTGCCCGCTCTCGAGAAGGAAAGCATCGTGGCCGTAGCTGGATTCTATCTCCCGATAACTTACATCGTGGTCATTGAAAAGGAGAGCTTCCACTACCTTCTTTGATTGGTATGGAGGATACAGCCAGTCCGATGTAATTGAGATCAAGAGCATCTTTGCCTTGATATCCTTCATACCTTCTGCAAGGGAACCGTTCTTTGAAAGGTCAAAATAATCCACTGCTTTTGTTACATAGAGATAGGAATTGGCATCAAACCTTTCAGTAAATGTTTCTCCCTGATATTTCAGGTAGCTCTCGACCTGAAAATCATGTGACATGTCGAATTTATAATTCTCACCCTGCTGAAGTTTCCTGCCGAACTTATCATGCATGGAGTCATCGCTAAGATAGGTGATATGAGCTATCATCCTGGCTGTGGCCAATCCATGCACAGGAGACTTTCCGGAATAGTAGTCACCTTCATTCCAGTCAGGATCGGAGACGATGGCATTCCTGCCAACCTCATTGAAAGCTATCTGCTGAGGTGATGAGACTGCTGTGGAAGCGATCACAACCGCTTTCCTTACAATGTCCGGGTGAGCAACCGCCCACTGGAGGGTCTGCATGCCGCCCATGGACCCGCCGACAACTGCAAAAAGTATTTTGATCCCGAGATAGTCTATCAGCTCTTTCTGGACATTGACCATATCTCCAATAGTTATCACCGGAAAGGTGATGCCATATGGGTTTCCGGTATCAGGGTTGAGTGATGCAGGGCCTGTGGTGCCCATACATCCACCCAGTACATTTGAACAGATTACGAAATACCTGTCAGTATCGAGGGCTTTCCCCGGTCCGATGACATCCTCCCACCAGCCGGGTTTGCGATCATCCGAACTGTGTCTGCCTGCAGCATGTGCATCGCCTGTAAGGGCATGGCAGACAAGAATAGCATTACTTTTGTCTTTGTTCAGGTTACCATAGGTCTCATAGGCGACCCTGATATCTTTCAGGGTCTGCCCGCCTTCTAAAAGGAATTCACCTTCTATCGTATGAAAATTAGTTCCAACAATACCTACGGACCTTTCACTCACTTCTGGGACCTCTCTAAAGCCTGATCAATGTCAGCAATAATATCTTCTGCATTCTCAAGACCTACAGACATCCTTATGAAATCATCGGTCACACCTGTCTGTTCACGCTCTTCCTTTGTAAGCTGCTGGTGTGTTGTGGATGCCGGATGGACAACCAGTGTCTTTGCATCACCGATGTTAGCCAGATGAGAGAGCAGTTCCACGTTCTCAATGAACTTCCTGCCTGCTTCCAGTCCGCCCTTGACACCGAATCCAAGGATCGCTCCGTAGCTTCCTTTCAGGTATTTGCCTGCAAGCTCATGGGATGGATGGTCCTCAAGACCGGGGTAGTTTACCCATTCGACCAGTGGATGGGATGCAAGGTGTTTTGCTACTTTTAGCGCATTTTCGCCGTGTCTCTGTACCCTTAAAGGAAGGGTTTCAACACCCTGTATGAACTGGAATGCATTGAACGGGCTCATTGCCGGTCCAAGGTCACGCAGATGTTGTGTGCGAACTCTTAGTATGAAAGCAAGGTTTCCCATTCCCGGAATGTCACCGAAGGATTCCCAGAACTTCAGGCCATGATAGCTTGGGTCGGGTTCTGTGAATTCAGGGAACTTTCCGTTGTCCCATTTGAAGTTTCCGGAATCTACGATAATACCGCCTATGGAAGTGCCGTGACCTCCGAGGAACTTGGTTGCGGATAAAACTACAATGTCTGCACCATGATCTATCGGCTTTGCGATACCCACACCTACGGTATTGTCCACGATAAGTGGGACACCTGCATCATGTGCGATCTTCGCGATCTTGTCAAGGTCCGGAACATCAAGTTTTGGGTTTCCAATGATCTCTACGTAGATGGCACGGGTCTTATCGGTGATCGCCTTCTCGAACTCTTCAGGTTTTGTGGAATCCACAAAGTGCACTTTCCTGCCGAATTTTGGAAGGGTGTGATTGAAGAGCTGGTATGTACCACCATAAAGGTTGTTGGCAGAGACTATCTCATCACCAAGCTGTGTGACAGCCAGAACCGTTAAGGAAATGGCAGCCATGCCTGAAGCTACACCAAGTGCTCCTGTGCCGCCTTCGATGGCAGCTACTCTTTCTTCCAGGACACCGGTTGTCGGGTTCATCAGACGAGTATAGATGTTGCCGAATTCCTTCAGCGCGAAAAGGTTCGCTGCGTGGTCTGCATCCTTGAAAAGGTATGCTGCGGTCTGGTAAATGGGGACAGCACGTGATCCGGTAGGGTCAGGCTGATGTCCTGCGTGTAATGATATTGTGTCCAATCCGTAATTCTTTTCAGTCATAATAGTACCTCAGTTAATGTTAAGTTCGTATTTTTCAGCGATCTCAAGGAATGCATCCGAGAGATAGTGTATCTGGTCCCATGAGAGTCCGTACGTGCTCAGCTTCCAGCTTCTTGTAGCACCGGGGAATTCACCTGCGATTCCGCGTTTCTTCAGTTCATCACTGAAGAAGTATCCTCTGCGTTTGTGTGTCTTTGCTACCTTATCGAAGCTGTTGGTGGTATCCACCTTGGAAAGAGCATGCTTTCTCGGGAATTCGCTCAGCACTTCATTTCCTTCGATCCTCAGGAACTCGTTGAGGAAATAGTTGGATTTCTTGACTTCCTCATCCCAGTGCTTTGTCCTTTCTTTTACATAAGGGAACGATGCCATCATTGACAGCAGTGGAGCTCCCATCAGTGTGCAACCAAGGAATTCGACCTCCTTGATGCCAAACTTCCTTCCGGTGACATCCCCAACCATTTGTGTGGTCCTGAATATCTTGTCAGACCATTCTTCCGTGGTTGCCAATACTCCTGAAGGAGCTACTGATGCCATGCTCTTGTGTCCGGAACCTACTACGAAGTCCGCACCGATCTTCTTTCCATCAACAGGCATGATACCTACTGTATATGCCCCGTTGTACAGGAATGGGATTCCATATTCCTGTGCCACTTTACCGATACCATAGATATCGTGTTCATTACAGAACAGATAGTCGAAATGGTCGATCATGATAAGAGACGGTAACTTTCCGCTCTCTTTCCTGACCTCATCGATCTTGTGTGCCACGGATTCGGCTGTGAGCACGTTATCTTCGTTCACAGGAGCTTCTTTTACAACTCCACCAGCACCTTCCACAGCGAGGAATTCCGTATAATGTGCAAATGCAGATACGATCACAGTGTCACCCTTTT
The DNA here is from genome assembly GCF_000765475.1 of Methanococcoides methylutens. Lineage (NCBI taxonomy): Archaea > Methanobacteriati > Methanobacteriota > Methanomicrobia > Methanosarcinales > Methanosarcinaceae > Methanococcoides > Methanococcoides methylutens. The sequence continues at coordinate 8,014 of NZ_JRHO01000004.1, read as the reverse complement.
CAACAAGGGTTGATGCAACGGCCTGGAAACCTCTCCTGGCACCGGGAACTACTCTTGCCTGGTCCATTCCAACGAACTCTGCGAGCTCTGTATGGAATTGCGCAATCGAAGGCTTTTCGATTTTATCTAACCTGAAGGGTTTTCGGCAGTTGTCACAGGTTGAGTAACCGTCCCCATAAGCTATGACAGCTTTGCGGGCTTCCGGTGTCAGTCTTCCACCTGCCTGAATGGGCTGTATGTTTATGAACTCCTCTTCTCTTGTTCGGCACATAAGGTCGCCCACAATACTGACAGGTTGTGTTTGGCCGTCTTTTGCGCCTATCTCCTCGATAAGGCCGCCAAGACCCGACACGATCTCAGAAAAGCGTGCAGACTGCTCATCGCTCATACCCGTAGGTAAAGCCTGCCTTACTATCTGCCTGAGATCCTCCAGTGCGAACTGGGTTTCAAATATTTTGTTGGCGAGATATTTTTTGTTGATTTGTTCATCCATTCTGTTACCACCTGCTCGTTGAGGGATATGCAAAACTGTAAAAAACAATTTTGAACCCCAATCGATCGGTCTGCTATACCTGAACCACTCTCTTGCTGGTTCCTTTGATTTGTTAACGGCGTTAACTGCGTATAGATTTACGGACCTGCTATATAAAAGTAGCTGACTGCAGTACTTATAAGTTGCAGAAGTAAACCCACGCCATACTATGGTGTGATTTAATTATATATAAAGTAAAGGATTGTGGCAATGTATATATATGTACATTTATATATCCAATATAGCGGCAAAGTACACATATTTTAGATACACTTTTATAGGGCGGATTTTAATATATATCATACAAGGTCAGGAGTTTGCCGTTTCTCTTGACCTTAGAAGTTGTCTGAGAAGTCTGGGGACTTTTCAGAGTTTCAAAGTGGGGGGACATCTGAACTTGCATATCACGGCTATTCATCCCGCCTGGCCGTGATATGCAAATGCATTATTATTGACAGAATTACAGCCTTTTCTTAAAATCAAATTCATTCACCTTATTTGGATCTATTTTGAATTCCCTGCATTAAACCCACAATTGAATTTTTTTAAGTAAACCTTAATAGCAAGAAAAACCCAGTAATATATATACAATATTCAGGCGGGGGTTACTATGAAAATTGATCGAACTTTATGGTTAATACCGATAATGCTAATGCTTTTATTCGCAGGCAATGCAAGCGCAGCATCGATGTTCGATGCCGGGGATACAGTGATCATCGACGATATAGTTGAAGATGATGTTTACCTTGCAGGCGGTACACTAATAGTAAGTGGCACTGTGCTGGGGGATGTTGTGGCTACAGGCGGCACAGTCCAGATCGATGGGAACATTTCAGGCGATCTCATTGTTGCTTCAGGTGATGTGACCATTACTGGTAGTATCGGTGACGACATAAGGGTCGCATGCGGTAATTTTGAACTCAGTGGAAATGTCGGTGACGATCTTCTGGTAACTGCCGGAACAGTGTCCACAACTGGGGAATCAACTGTTGGCGGTGACGCGACCATAAGAAGTGGCGATGCAGACCTTGCAGGGAACTTCGGAGGGCTGCTGGATGCTTCAGCAGGTGACCTGATGTTCTCCGGTAATGTTGAAGGAGATGCGATACTGGATGCAAACGACTTGACCATCGGACCTGATTCCAGTATAAAAGGCGATTTGGAATACAGTAGCTCCAATGAGCTATCCATCCCGGCCGGTATTGTCGGAGAGGAGATCAAGTCTGAAAGAATCGCACAAAGCGGAGACGATTTTGATGGTGATGGCGTGCTAAAAGTGATATCCTTTATCGGTAAGATCGCGTATTACCTCTTCCTGTTCGGTCTTGGAGTAATACTCATCCTTGTCTTCCCGGAAAAGACCGAAGAGATCGTAAAGGACATACAGGAGGAAACTTTCAAGAATATCGCCGTGGGACTACTTTTACTGATAGGCGTAATCATCGGATCTGCCATCCTGATGATAACTATCATCGGTATCCCGATTGCGCTCTTACTGCTATTGCTGCTGTTGATTGTACTGATGTTCGCAAAGGTGTACACTGCAATGTGGCTCGGAGAGATAACGTTCAGAAAAGCAGGTTTCGAATATAATCAATGGACTGTACTTGCAGCCGGACTTTTCCTGCTTCTGGTCCTGACCGAACTGCCATTTGTGGGTGGGCTCATCAGCCTTCTGGCAACGCTGGTAGCAATGGGAAGTATGTACTTTGCATTGAAGTATTGATTCAGGGGACGTACTTTTCCTTTATTTTTGCTTTTTTAATCTTTTAAAACATAGCAGGTACCCTTGCAAAAGCAAATTCACTCAAAGACCAGCACATCATCCGGCGAGATCTCCACGATCACCCGTGAAAGACCGATATCTCCTGACAAGCGTGTCGGAACCTCGCATAGCAAAATAAAATCGCTACCATCAAGTTCAACAGCCATCATTTTACTGCTGCCCTTATCCGTAATATCAATGACATTGCCAGCAAAAATATTGCCATCGCCTAAAAACAGCCCTTCATCATAGGCCTTTAGATGCACATTCTCAGGCCTGATCCCCAGGGACACTTTTCCGGATGAATTAACACTGGAACTTGTTATGAACTCCAGACCTCTCCCTTCGACCACAGTCCCTGCAGTAGAACTTCCAATCACTTTTCCGTTATCAAAAATATTGCTGACTCCCACAAGCTCAGCCACGTTCCTGTCAACAGGTGAATAGAATACCTCTCTCGGACTGCCTGTCTGGTGAACCTTGCCATCATGGAGGACTATGACCCTATCTGCAAGCGAAAATGCTTCCTCGGGGCTGTGAGTGATGAACAGGATCGGGATCTTTAGCTCATTCTGAATTGCTTTGATCCTTTCCCTCAGTCGCATCCTGACGACCATATCAAGAGCTGAAAACGGTTCATCCAGTAGCAGTATCCCTGGCTTTGGAGCAAGAGCACGCGCAAGGGCAACTCTCTGTTTCTGGCCGCCTGAAAGCTGTGAAGGATACCTGTCCTCCAGCCCCTCGATGTGCAAAAGGCGAAGCATTTCGAACATACGTTCCTCTTTCTTCTCCTTATCCCATCCCTTGAGGCCATAGGTGATATTCTTCCTTACATTCATATGCGGGAAAAGAGCATAGTTCTGGAAAACGTAACCCGGCCTCCTGTACTGTGGCTGAAGGTTGATGCCCGAAATGCTATCGAAATATGTCTGATCATTGACAATAATGCTACCATTATCAGGTTTTTCCAGCCCCGCGATGCATCGAAGCGTCGTGGTCTTGCCGGAACCGGAGCGACCAAAAAGGACCACCAGTTCATCCCTCGTCTCAAAAGTAGCATCAAGTGAGAAAACATCCTCGCGTCCGCTCTTTTTGTTGTTCTTTTTGTTGCGGGACCTGTATTCCTTTGATACGCTCACCTTTATACCCATTTGACCACCTCATACACTCCATCGGTCTACAAACCTTGCAGTAAGTGCCATGGACAACAAAGAAACAACAACAAGGGTTATGACAAGAATATTTGCCAGTGCATCATTGCCTGACTGGAATGCAGTATAGATGGACAACGACATCGTATTTGTCTTCCCGGGAATATTGCCAGCAACCATAAGAGTGGCACCAAACTCCCCGACAGCCCTTGCAAAGCTCAGCACAATACCTGCAAGTATGCCTTTTTTGGCAAGGGGAAGGGTCACAAAAAGCATGGTCTCAAGCTCACTGTGTCCAAGTGTATAGGCTGCATACTCCAGTTCACGATCCACTGCACCTATTGCAGAGGCCGTAGTTTTGACCATCAACGGAAGTGACACAACGAAAGCTGCTATCACGGCAGCATGCCATGTGAAAAGCAGCGACCATCCCGTCAACTCAAATATCGTCTGACCTATTATTCCGTTCTTACCCAGCAGGACCACAAGAAGATAACCTGTAACTGTAGGTGGCAGCACCAGTGGGAGGGTCACAAAGATATCTGCGAGCCATTTCCCCCTGAACTCCCGCCTTGCAAGTGCATATGAGATCAAAATCCCAAGCAAAGCTACAAAAGCAGTGGACAATACTGCCACTTTAAGGGTTATCAACAGGGGGATCCAGGCATCTTCAAGCATCAACTATCATCCATTAGTTCGCATCTGTTACTGTAAAACCATACTTTTCGAATATAGCTTTTCCTTCATCTGAAACCACAAAGTCGATGAATTCCCGTGAGGCTTCTTTTTCGGTTGAAGAAGAAATGGTTGCAATAGGATAGCTGATGCTTGTGGTGACCGGGATTTCTGCCACGATCTTGATCTCATCCATATCTGACGTCATCGCATCTGTCATATAGACAAAACCTGCATCCACCTCTCCGTTCTCAACATATACCAGAACTTGTTTCACAGTTTCTGCATAGATGAGCTTTTCACTTACATCGTCCCAAAGGGATGCTTCCTCAATTGATCCTTTTGCATATCTTCCCACAGGTGCAACTTCAGGGTCTCCAATTGCTATCTTTTTTACCGAACTGTCTGTCAGGTTCTCAAGAGACATTATGCGGTTCTCTTCATCTTCATCGGATGCCGGAACGATCATAACAAGTGAGTTCTCAGCAAAGTCATGCCTTGTGTCGGTGTCGATCAGATCTCCTTCTTCAAGGATGTTCATGTGCTTCTGGGAAGCCGAAGCAAAGACATCGATAGGTGCACCAGCCTCGATCTGCATACGAAGAGAACCGGAACCTGCAAAATTCATATTTACATTAACATCCGGATTTTGTGCTTCAAATTCCTGTTCGATCTCTGTAAAGCTCTCTGTCAGGCTTGCAGCAGCTGAAACTGTGATCTCTGTATTCTCCTCCGCCTGTGATGACGGCATTACTAACATAGCTGCAGCCGCAACGAGTATCACTGCTGCAATAACAATAATCAGATGATTCTTTTCCATAAGATCCCTCATATCAAGTATAGTAAAGCGTTATGTTTTCATGAACATAACGGTGTGGAATTGGATCGGTAATATAAATATTTATTGCCGAGTTTCATTCTCAATCTCGAAAAACAGTAGATAAATAATATCTGGAAATATAGGCTTAATGAAACATGGTAGACTGTACGGAATTTTCACTGAGCTAAATTCCATCAAATTAATCTTATTCCTTGCTTCCACTGACTTCCAGAGTACTTCTGGGCTTTGGGATTTTTATGTGGACTGTGGTCCCCTCTTTCGGCTCACTTTCGATCCAGATCTCACCGGAATGTGCATCAACGATCTCTTTGCAGATGTAAAGACCCAGACCGGTTCCTCCATATTTTCTTCTGATCGATGAATCGATCTGGTAGAACTTCCTGAATAGGTTTGGAATTAGTTCTTTGGGAATACCTATTCCAGTATCGTGGACGGTAAGGTGGAGGTATTTTTCTTCCTCATATGCACCCAGGGTTATCATACCACCCGGAGGGGTGAACTTGATCGCATTATCGACTATGTTATTCAACATATCCACCAGGCGGTCCTTATCAGCTACTATCAAAGGAAGGCCAGAAGGTATCTTCTTTTCAATATGCAGATCGTTAGCCTCGACGAGCATGATAGTATCCATAACGGTGTTGTTCATTATTTCTGCTATCTGACATTCCTTAAAGTCGTATTCAATGATCTCTGCCTGTGCCTGGCTTACGTAAAGTAGAGAGTCCACCAGGCGCCTGAGCCTTTCTGAATTACGCATTACTGTTCCAAGTGAGGTCTTTTGTTGGTCGTTAAGATCACCAAGGGTTCCATCATAGACATTCTGGGTATAACCTTTGATGCTTGTAAGAGGTGTCCTTAACTCATGGCTTACATTTGAAAGGAAGGAATCCTTCATCTGGTCCAGTGATTTTAGTTCCTCATTTGCTTCTTCAAGTTCATCCGAATAGGTCTGGAGCGAGTCAAGAATATCATTCAATCCCGAAGGTATCTTCCTGAAGTCCACCTCTACATCCGTCTCAGCCCTCCTTTTCAGATCACCTTTCAGGGCAGAATTCGAGATATATGCAAAATTTGAAACAATATCATTTATCGGACGTGTAATGGACATCGCGACCAGATAAGCTGCACCTGCCATGAAAATAAGTGCAAGCGAAGAGATGAGGATAAGTTCATTCCGCAGGGCTGTAACATCCGCAAGCATATCATCTTCCGGGATCACCAGAATAAAGGAGTAATTTCCAGTACGTACCGGCTCATAGAAGATTATCGAATACTCGCCTGTTGTCGGGTCGGTGGTCTCAATATGACCTCCTTTTCCTACAAGGATATCGTTGGCCATGCGTGATATCTCAGGATCGTTAAAATCATCAAGTGTCTTTGATCCGATCCATTCTTTGTGTACAGGATGGGAAAGTAGTATCCCTTCGTTACTTGTGGTAAACGCATAGCCTTCTTCAAAAGCAGTGACATTTGAAACGATCTCATCGATATAGTTAAGTGATACATCGACCCCTCCTATACCAACGAATTCGTCATCCCTCATTATTGGTGCTACATAGCTCGCAATAAGTTCACCTTGATATAGGTATGGTTCTGTAAGTACTTCCTCTTCAAGCTGTTTTGGCAACTGGTAGTAATCTAAGGTATCATAGTCAATAAGGGGTTCCACGAACATGGTCCCTCCGATCTTGTTCCAGTAAGGTACAAGGCGCCCTGTAGAATCATATCCTTCGGTACCCGCAAATTCAGAATCTCTTCCATCAAAAGCATTGGGTTCAAAACCAGTATAGGTGCCTATCAAATTGGGATTATCAACAAGGATCTCCCTTAGGAAATCATTGACCTCCTCCCTGTCTGAGGAATTGTAAACGGTCAGTGTACTTGCGATCGTCCTTGCAATGGCCATGTTCGATTGCATATCTGAGTTGAACTGGTTTGCATAATTGCTTGCTTTTTCTATGGATTTCTTGTATGCAAGTTCCTCATTCTGAGTGGTGCTGGTATTGATAATGATAGCCGTTGTAACAGCCATTACTATAAGGACACTGAACCCGATGTATAGGATCAGTTTCACTTTTAGAGGTACATCATCCATTTTCATGCCGGACACCCTGCTGAAAGTACACAGACAGTAGACCAATGTAATATTATTCCCGAAAGCAAGAATCACTAAGGAACGATAGCATTTACGTTAAAGGAAGATTACACTACCCTCAATACCTAATCTAAAATCCCTAATATTATATTTGAATGACAAACATATAAATGTCTGCTTTTTGAAACAATTGAGCAGGGTTTTGAATTAAATAATCAAACTCTTTAAATATAATCATTACTATCAGTAATATTATGCAACTTCCGACTCCTGAGAGACTAAGGCAGAAAAGGATCGAACTGAACCTTACACAGAGTGGTCTTGCAAAGCGTGCAGGCGTTAGTCAGCCTTTGATAGCCCGTATAGAATCCGGCGACGTTGACCCTCGGCTTTCCACACTCAGGAAAATATTCACTGCTTTTGAGGAAGTTGAAAAGGAAAAGATACTTGCAAAGGACATAATGCATACTCTTGTAATCTTTGTTTCTTCTGAGGATTCTGTAGAATCTGCTGTTAACCTGATGGAAAAACATGGTTTTTCGCAGGTTCCAGTGATCGATAATGGAGTACCCGTAGGAAGTATCTCAGAGGATACTATTATTAAATATATGGCTGACAGGAAGGCTTCGACCATATCCCAGATGAAGATCAGGGACATGATGGGAGATGCATTCCCGACCGTCTCACCAACAACTGAACTTGATGTCATATCACACATGCTTGAGCGAAATCCTGCTGTCTTGGTACTCGAAAAAGGAGTTACTACAGGTTTTGTCACAAAGCACGATGTGATCAAATTGTTGCATGGTTAAGAATATTTAATCCGAGATCATCAAATTAGCTTTTCGCTTTAAAAGCGTAACTCTTTTTTCAAGACTACTGATACTACTCTGAGCATAGCTCATGCACTACATTTATAAGGCATAAAATGTGCCAGTCCATGAAATATTAT
>NZ_JRHO01000003.1 GCF_000765475.1 Methanococcoides methylutens | reverse complement strand
AGATCGCAGGATGGGCATGTGCAACAATCAGTGAGTTCACAGACCTTATGACCGGTAACCAGTACTATCCATGTGCAGGTCCATGTACCGAGATGTGCCTCCTCGAAGCAGCAGCACAGTCAGTAACTGACACAGCATCCGGCCGTGAGATCCTCTCAGGTGTCGCAGCAGCAAAGGGTGTCATCACCGACAAAACAACCGGTATGGAAGCAAGGATGATGGGAGAAGTCGCACGTGCAACAGCAGGCATGGACATTGACTCCGTCAACGCTGTACTTGACAAACTTGTAGCATCATACGAAGGCGACTACGCAAATGCTCCTGAGGGTAAGACCTTCCAGGAATGTTACGATGTTGCAACCGTTACACCAACCGACGAGTACGTCAAGGTCTATGAGGGTGCAAGGAAGAAACTCGAAGAGTTCGGTCTTTCATTCTAAGTCTGAGATCTCAATAAGATCCTTTATGCCAGCACGATCTGCTGGCATTCTTTTTTTCTTTTCTGCTACTTCTATATTAGATTCTGTAAATATTGCATTATCTGATGCGATCACAGATCAATAAATTAATTGCTATATTGGATAGTTATTCTAAAAGCTTTCAATGGCATAACCCTAATCCATCGCTACTAGCATTGATAATATCATATTTTTAATTGTACTTAAAACGAAATGAACAGGGACTTCTTGTTTAATCCTATATTAGTATCATGATATTTTCAGATCAAATAAAATTCGATTTAAAAAATCCTCAAAATGCTGTTTGATGATAATTTAGACCTATAAAATTTTATAGTTATGATAAATTGGGATCAAAGGTTTCGATAGTCAATAATATTGTGTGCGGCATTCTCTGTAAACAGTAAATAAAAATTGACTATGTTGTGCACAAAATATATATACTAAATTTTAACTCATGTCAAAGCATATTGTTTTTTTTATAATGTACTTTTGTTTTTTTGATATTTTCTCCTTTTTTAAAAATTCAAATGCATAATATTTATATATTTAGCAATTAGGCAAGCAAATTCCGGTTATATGTTAACAAAAAAATATAAATACCATAATGTAATTTGTGCCAGAAATTCAGTAAATCAAGAGTAATCTATCCTTTAAGGATTTTCGTGCTGATTACATAGAATATTGATTGCTAGAAAGTAAAGGTGCATGAACATGGATACATGGACTATAATCAATGGAATCATCTATTTGACCTGTTTTGTTTTGATAGGTTGGATGTTATTAGATGCCAGTAAAGTCTCAAAATAATTGTGGTTTTTAAGGAGAATTAAATGTCTGGAAATACAAATTCGGAACATGGTGTCGTAAAGACACTCCGGCCCTATCACGTATGGGCGCTTGGAGTTGGCATTGTTCTGGTAGGCGAATACATGGGTTGGAACTTCACAGTTGCAAAAGGTGGAATACTTGGTTCACTCTTTGCATTGTTGGTTGCAGGTACCATGTTTGTAATGGTTTCTTTATGCGCTAGTGAACTAGGATCATCAACTAAACTTGCAGGCGGACCTTATGATTGGGCAAGATTATTCGTAGGACCCGGTGCAGCTGCACTTGTGGGCCTTGCAGTATATATGGAATTCATTGCCCTGGAAGCTGCTGACGCTATTGTCGTTGCATCCATCACAAATTCGATCTTCCCGGAAATACAAACATTCCCGGTTACTTTGCTAATCATCGCATTCTTAACATTTATGAACTATCGTGGAGTCGTGGCTGCTCTTAATCTTAACTTTGCACTCACATTCACTGCATTGATAGCTATTATTGTTTTCTTCTTCGCCAACATAACCGGATTTGCCGGCACATGGCATCCGGAATATCTCATATCAGGAGCTATGCCTAACGGTTTTATCGGTATTTTTGCGGCTCTGCAATTTGGTCCCTGGTTCTACCTTGGTATCGAAGGAGCAGCAATGTGTGCAGAAGAATGTAAACATCCAACAAGAGCAGTTCCTCTTGGACAGCAAGCAGGCATGATAACCCTTCTTCTCGGTTCTGGTATGACCCTCTACTTATGTTCAGGTCTTATCCCAGCTGCAGAACTCGGTTCTTCAGTGTACCCACTCTTCGAAGCAGCAACAGCAACAGGTTCAAAATTCCTCATTGCAGCTCTGGGTATCGGTACACTTTTCACCTGTCTTGCAAGCGCAAACGGTACAGTTTGTGACGCATCACGGTCATGGTTTGCCCTTTCAAGGGATAAATTTCTGACAAATTGGTTCGCTGACGTGCATCCACGTTACAGCACTCCATACAGGGCAGTCATTTTCACAATGCCTATCGCGATCGCATTTGCATTTAGTGGTTTCCTCGATCAGGTCATCACCTTTTCAATCATATCAGGTCTAATCTGCTATGTAATGATCCCATTTTCCCTGATCCGCTTTAGGAAGTTATTCCCAGAGCACAGCCAGAAGGTCCGCCCGTTTGTGGGTCCTCTGCAGCCAACAATTGCATACATTACGATTTTCCTTGCCATTGTGATCATGTCTACCCTTAACTGGGGATACAACTACAACCTTATCTTTGGACTCTTGTTCTATGTAATAGCATACTTCTACTTCTCGTGGAGATACAAGAGCATTGAGATAAGTCACGATTGGGGAGAAGACCTCGGATGGCCTGAACCCGCACACAGGAGATAATGGAGGAAGAAAAATGGTGAATAAGAAAAAATATCACAACGACCTCAAAAAAGATGCAGGCATTATTGTTCTCGTATTAGGACTCTTGTTCTTCTCAGAGACATTTGTTTTTTACAGAATAATGTCAACTCTATGGGATGCAGTGCCTGAACTTCGTACCATCTTTCCGGTCTACCTCTTGTTCCTGGTACTTTTGCTCGGGATCGAGACCATCGGTTGCATCACTGTGTATAAATCCATCAAGGAACACATGTACGACTTTAACTATTATGATTAAGGAGATGGAAATATGGCAAAATCTGAAGCAAAAGGTAGTATTATCATGCAGATCGCAGATATCCTGTTCATCTTCGTTGTCGCAGGTATTTGTGTAATAGCTCCTGTACTTGTACTTGGAGGAGGGGCTGATGCCGGACCTATGGTATTCGAATGGAATCCTTTCAACTACTTCGGTCTGGTGGCAGTGATCCTTGTATTCTTTGCTGTGATCCTGCATCACTCTCTCAAGAACTATATATATTAAATAGACTCCAAATAGTTGTGGTTAAAATACTACAACTTCTTTTTTTTATATTTTTTACTTCAATTGAAGTTTAATTTCTATATAATCTTTAATGAATTTCATTTACATTCTTAATAATAATAGAAACCTTCTTATCTAACGAACAATCATTATGCTGTTACTAATAAAAGCTGAAATATATCATCAGCAGCATTTAGGGTAAAGGGGTATAATGACATCGTCACTGACAGATCATGTTTGGCTTTCTGAAAAAAGAACGAACCTGCTTTTGTTATTAATGGAAGGTCCTCGGGATATCGAACAGATCAAGATGTCTCTTAATGTTACATCGCGTGGTATGATGCCACAGATAAAGAAACTCAAGGAAAAACACCTGGTCATTGAAGAGGATGAGTACTACAAATTATCAAATGTCGGGGAGCTTGTCGTTAAGAACATGCTACCTCTGATCAACACATTAAGCATGATCACTGAGAACAAGAACTACTGGGAGCAACATGACATCAACATCCTGCCACCTCATCTGTTCAAACGACTTCATGAACTCGGAAACTATCTGCTGCTTGAACCTGATCTTCATTATACATTTGAGATCCCTAAAGAATTTACCGAAAATCTCCTAAAATCAAAGGAGATCATGTCTATCATCTCTTTTTACAGACCGGAATACCCAAAGTTCTATTCTGAACTTGCAGAAAGAGCAAATAGTCTTACACTGATTCTTTCAGAATCAGCATTTGGGAGAATGAAGACTAACAATATGAAAGAACTGGATTTTCTTTTATCTGCAGAGAACACACGGGTCTTACTGTATCGGGGTGAAGGAAGACCGCCGGCCATTGATGTATCCGAGTGGTTCATGTACATCAGCTTTTTGAGTGAGAATGGAAGCTATGACCACAATGATATAATGAGTTTTGATGAAAGTGCTTTGAAGTGGTGTACCGAATTGTTCGATCATTATTGTGATCTATCTGTGGAAATAAAATATGCTGAAAAGGGTGGGGATATATAATGGCATTAGACCTGATAGAAACCCTTTTCCTTTCTGAGAAAAGAGAAAATTTACTTCTCTTGCTTCTGAATGGCCCCACAGATATAAAGAAAATCAACTCAAGCCTTGATGTTAGTTCTTCTTCCATACTTCCGCAGATAAAAAAACTCCGTGAATCAGGTCTTGTTCATAAGGATGATACTGGAATTTATGAACTGACAACTATAGGACGGCTTATAGTCGAGAACATGAAACCTCTTTCCAGTATGTTGAAGGTTTTTGACAAATCTGATCTTTACTGGGATGACCGTGACCTGAGCTCAATTCCGGAAGAACTTCTTAACAATATAGGTGATCTGGGAGATATCGAACTTGTTGTGCCTGATCTGGACCACATGTATGAGATCCCGGAAAAACTGATAAACAATACCAATGACTCAAAAGAAATGAGTGCAATGGTATCATTTTTCCATCCTGATTTTCCCAGATTCTACAAAGATATAACGAACAGGGGAGTAGTTCTTGATCTGATAGTTACAGATTCTGTATTTGAAAGAATGCAAAATGACTATGAAGAGGAAATGAACACCATATTGGAATCTGGAAATACGACTTTTCTAGTTTGCAAGGATGAGTTCAAAGCGCCTACTTTTAATGTCACTGAAAAATGTACCTATATCAGTTTCTTTAACAGCCAGGGGAGATACGATCATCAGGACATTATAACATTTGAGGATAGTGCAGTTGATTGGTGCAAAGAGCTCTTCTCATATTATCGTGAACTTTCACGACCTGCCAACAAATAAGATCGATCATTAAAAATAGATGTGGCCCGACTATGCAATGGAAAGACCTTTCACTTAAATTTAAATTGGTACTCTATATAGTCGTAGGCATTTCCTTCATATTATCAGCTTCATCGATCACTATAATTTCAACAGTTACAGAACAGGAAGAGCAGCTTGCATACCATGATTCTATCCAGAATGCGAAAAGCTTTGCTCATGAGTACAATGCTGATATGAAGGCCAACATGGCAATAGCAAATTCATTGGCCACACTTATGGTAAAATATGATTCAGCAGATCGTAATGAAACAAATGAGATGCTCAAGCAGCTACTGGTGGACAACCCTCACCTTATTGGAGCATATGTTGGTTTCGAACCGAATGCCTTTGATGGAAGAGATGCTGATTTTGTAATGACAGAAGGGCATGATGAAACCGGAAGATTTGTGCCATACTGGAACACGATAAATGGGCCTATCAGTGTTGAACCTCTTGTAGACTATGAGATATCAGAATATTACCAGGGTCCAAAGGAACTTAAAGCAAATGTGATCACAGAACCTTACCTTTATCAGGGAGCATTAATGGTAAGCTATGATTCGCCTATTATAAGGAATGGGGAATTTGTGGGTATTGGCGGTGTTGATGTATCATTAAACTATGTAGATGAAGCAGTAAGTAGCGTAACAGCCTTCAATACAGGCTATCTGTTCATGGTCAGCAACGACGGAACACTAGTTTCACACCCGGTGAACAAGGAATGGATAGGAACAACATCTCTCCATGATTTTGATGTTCCAAAAATTGCTATTGTTGCTGAAGATATAAAAAACGGAGTTGGTGGTCATATTGACACCATCGATCCGGTTACATCAAAAGAAGTTGTGATGTTCTATGAGCCAATTAAAACCGGTAATTATGCAATTGTACTTGTTGTCCCTCCCGAGGAAATGTTCGCAGGTGTTAACTCCATAAGATCTGACCTTGTCTCCATTTACTTATTCTCCATCTTTTTCATGGGATTAATGGCGTTCTTCATAGCATCCTCATTTACAAACAGGATCGATGAGATCGTAGCAGACTTCAAGAAGATATCAGGAGCAGCTATAAGGGGTGATTTTGATGCCAGAGCAAATACTGATGTTGAGCTTGATCTCAATTTAATACCCAAAGGTTTGAACGAGATCCTTGATTCCCTTACTATATATTCAAAGGAATTGCAGAATTCCTATGAACTCATAAGCAAGATGGAGGCAGCCGTTAACAGCAGCAGGGTCGTTGTGTTCTGGTGGAAAAATGAAGAGGACTATCCTGTTGAATTCGTTTCAGATAACATTACTCAATTTGGATATTCACTTGAAGAATTTACATCCGGCAAGGTACTCTATGGTAATATAATACATCCTGAAGATCGTAAACTAGTATGGGATGAATTACAAGCTTGTGCAGATGAAGGGAAGAAGAATTTCCACAGGGATTACAGGATCGTTACAAAGAATGGAGATGTGCGCTGGATACATGAAGATACGTACATCCAGCGGGATGAAGGCGGAAATATCACATACTTCCAGGGTACAATTCTTGATATTACCGAACGCGTTGAAGCTGAAGATAGCCTAAAAGCAATGGAAGAAGTGCGTACCAAAGAGATCCATCACCGCATTAAGAACAACCTGCAGGTAGTTTCAGGAATGCTTTATCTTGAATCCCTTAAGTTCAAGTATCAGGAAGTTATCGATTCCTTCAGGGACAGTGAGAACCGTGTTCGTTCCATTGCACTGATTCATGAAAAGCTCTACCAGTCAAAGGATCTTGTAAGCCTTGATTTTGGTGATTACATTGAGAACCTGACAGATCACTTATTCCATTCATATAATGTAGATAAGGAAAATGTTAACCTGATATTGAATGTTGAGGATGTTTTCCTGGGAATGGATACAGCTGTTCCTCTTGGTATCATTATCAATGAACTGACCTCAAATGCACTCCAACATGCCTTTGGGAAAGGTGAACAAGGAGACATAGAGATCGATTTCCAAAAAGATAATGATGTCTTCACGCTAATAATTAGTAATACAGGGACCCCATTCCCGGAATCTATAGACTTCAAGAATACAGAATCTCTTGGACTTCAGCTTGTAACGAACCTGACATCCCAGGTCGATGGTGAAATTGAACTGGACAAGACCAATGGAACTAAATTTAAGATAACTTTCCGTGAGAACAGATGAGGTGTTAATATGAAATCTACCAGGATACTCGTAGTGGAAGATGAGGCCATCGTGGCAATGGTGATCAAAAAGAGGCTAATGAACCTTGGTTATAGCGTTTCTGGTGTTGCTGCGACAGGAAAGGATGCAATTACCAAGGTTGAAGGAACATTTCCTGATCTTGTACTCATGGACATAATGCTAAAAGGGGACATGGATGGAATAGAAGCAGCCGATGAAATTCGAAAACGCTTCTCAATACCAGTAGTGTACCTTACAGCACACTCCGATGAGAATACCCTGGAAAGGGCGAAACAAACAGAACCCTATGGATACATACTCAAGCCATTTACAGAAAGAGATCTAAGTAGTAACATTGAAATCGCGATACACAAGCACCTGAAGGAAAAACAAAAAGAAATTTCTGGAAGGATAGAATAACAGCTTATCTCATCCCTATAATATCATTTTTAAGATGCTGTTATTCCCGGACTTTAATTTTTTGATCAAAAGCATTTAATGACCAAATTAATAATGGTTCATGATCAGTTTGACCCGATCAAAAGTGTAAACACAACTTAAGAGAATTTCTACTTTATTTTAACTGGAAAATTAACTTAAATAAAAAGTAACATCACTATGTTAAATCGGATATCAGGTGGGTCTAATTTAATATCTCTCAAATCTAAATAAGGCATGTCGAGCATAAATAAAACAGATAGATATTAAAACATCTCGAATATGGATTACATGTATTGGAAGGCCAATAAATGAATAAAAGTAATTTGTTGTTAATATTATCAATACCATTAGTATTGCTTGCTTTACTATCTACAGGATTCTTTCTTAATAATGATGCTGTTGCATCTTCACCTGAGGTAACAGACCTTGAACAGATCTACAGGTCTGCAATTGAGGATGCAATGATCGCTGAAGAGGATGAGATCTGCAAAGAACTGGTTCCTATAACCGAGTCGAATACTGAACTTCAATGGATGGAAGATTCGGGTGAAAAATATGTCCTTGTTGTAACATGGACAAAGTATCCGGAGAGCTATCCTGTCGGAGTAAATGTGTCTACATGGTGGGGGGATACCTGGGTAATGGTCATTCCTGAGCTGAAAGGCTTTGTTCAGCAGAATGATATACAGGATGATGAGCTAACGGTTAGGCTGGAGCAGCTTATAGGTCTTCCCTATGATAATGGAAATAACTATTTTGTGGAAATGTGGGTGATGCCCGATGATCTTTTCAGACCAGCTCCTGACCCTGAGATCACAGATACGCAAGCTCAACTTTATTTCCATGAGAACGTTTCACAGGAACATCTCGAATGGTTTAATTCCCTTAACAGTACAACATATGAGGAGTATCCATGGACCAGACTGGGATATACATACGATTGGGGTGATCCGAAGAGCGATGTTGGGCTGAGCGAGTACGTCGTAAAGGAGAACTCGCAGGTGATAATAAATTCTGTATCAACAACCCATGATTATTTTGATCAGGAATCAAATTGATCAGAAGATTTTTCCTCACACAGATATTCATCCTTTCTTTTTTTACCCTTCCCGAACAAGTTTCTTTTAATGCATGTGATCCATTTCCAGTGAAGTATGAAATGGACCGCCACAAAAACTGTCAGTAATATGGATGATCTGTTGTGTATTATTGTCCATGTGGCTTTTGTAAGTCCCATATAGACCTGATACCTTCCCTGTGGAATTCCCTCAGGTATAACAAGATACATGAAAAACCCTGTAAAAGCTACGATTATGAAAAGTAGAAAAAGTATGAGGTCCACAATATAATTTATTCTGGTTCTGTTCAATTTTTATCCCCCTTAATCTGGTAACTGTAAATAGGGACCATAGTTAAAAATTATTGTCCTTTCAAAAGAATGTTATCTTTTAGGGGCAGGGTTCCATACATAATAAATTGTCCTGAATACAGATCACGCCACTACAACAATATTTTCCGATATTCCGTCTTCACTTTATTTCATTTTTGTTATATTAGTTTTGTCTTTTTTAATGCCTTTGTCCTTTTTGATCACAACATCAATTCGGCTTAAAACATACATTTGAAAGATGGTGTCAAATAACCCGGGGTTTGCCATATTATATTCGCACCATCTGTTCAGGAGGTGAGGTGATATTTTAATGCAGTTTCAAAAAACGCTATCGGCTAGGTTATATAAGTTTCAGGACAGTGTTCTATTTAGTAATGCCTGTGATGATCTGGCATTGACTTGATTCAAAGTGAATACTACAAAAGGTGAAGAAAATGGGAAATCAGGAACTTTTTGACAAACTTAAAAATGCAATAGTAAACCAGGACATTAACGGATGTCCAGCAATGACACAGGAAGCACTTGACGCAGGAATATCTGCCTTCGACATTATCAACGAAGCACTTGCACCAGGTATGAAGATCGTAGGTGACAATTTCGAAGCAGCAACAATCTACCTTCCACAGATCATGATGTCTGCAAAGGCAATGAAAGCCGCAATGGAGATCCTTGAGCCAGTTCTCGCAGAAGAGAAGACCGGTGAAGGCGTCGGAATGGCTGTAACATTCGTACAGGAAGGAGATATTCACGATATCGGCCACCGTCTTGTTACAACAATGCTCGGTGCAAATGGATTTGAGATCATGGACCTTGGAACAGATATTCCAAACGAAGATGTTGTTGAAGCAATTGCAAAGAACAAGGGCAAGAAGATGATCCTTGTAGGTTCCGCACTTATGACAACCTCAATGCTCGGCCAGAAAGACGTAGTAAGGTTACTTGAAGAAGAGAACCTCAGGGGCGAAGTCAAGATCATGTTCGGTGGCGCACCAGTCACAGATGAATGGATCGCTGAGTGTGGTGCAGACGGCACAGCCGAAAATGCAGCAGAGGCAGCAAGAGTAGCACTTGAGCTTATGAGCGCATAATTTGAGGAGAAATTAAAATGACATTCACAAAATCAGTAAATTGCTTTGATTTTTATGACCGTGCACAGAACGGTGAGAAATGCACCCAGGATGACTGGGATCTGATGACCATTCCAATGAAAGCAATGGAACTCAAGCAGAAATACAACCTTGACTTTGGTACCGAGTTCGTTCCAACCGACAAGGACCAGATGGAGAGACTCTTTAAGGCAGGTTTCGACATGCTCCTTGAGTGTGGTATCTTCTGCACAGACACAAAGAGGATCGTCAAATACACAGAAGACGAACTCTGGGACGCAATCAACAACCCAATGCCAGCATTCCAGCTCGGTACAGGCAGAGATGCAGTACAGATGAAGAAGAGAGAAGTAGGCGACAAGAGAAAGCCTATAGTACAGGGCGGTCCAACCGGCTCACCTATCTCAGAAGAGGTGTTCTCTGCAGTTCACATGAGCTATGCACTTGAGAAAGAAGTTGACACAATTGTAAATGGTGTTATGATGACGGTTCGTGGTAAGCCACCTATACCAGGCAGCCCATACGAAGTTCTCGCAGCAAAGTCCGAAACAAGGATTATCAAGAACGCAGCAG
>NZ_JRHO01000002.1 GCF_000765475.1 Methanococcoides methylutens | reverse complement strand
CTAGGATTCGTTCAAATGCCAAGGTGGCGGAGCGGCTACGCAATCGCCTGCAGAGCGATTCCATTCCGGTTCGAATCCGGACCTTGGCTTTCATCCGTTAACAAAAGTAATATCTGATTCATTAATAAGAGTTAGAGTACGGCGGCCATAGCGGCAGGGCAACTCCTGTTCCCATTCCGAACACAGAAGATAAGCCTGCCCACGTTGCTTACTGTACTGAGGTACGAGAGTCCTCGGGAAATCTGCGTCGCTGCTGTGCTTACTCTATTTCCCTTCTTCTTTAACTGATCTTAACTCACTAGCTTTGGGTTTGCTGTTCTGATATGTTTTTATTCATGATCACAACTTAATGGGGATATATAAAATCGTATAATAAGGATCAACATTATTAGATTCGTATTTGTTAAAAACAAAATGATAAATATGAATAAGAATAAAAAATAGACAAGGAGTTGGGAAAGGGTGGTAGAGATAATTTGATCGTTATCTTTGATATGGGACTTTTCTCTGATCTGATTTATTAATCCATACAGATTTTCTTTAAAAGTCACTATTGATCAGAAAGCTTCAAACCAAATTCAATTGATAAAATGGTGAAGACTCTGATCGGCAATATAGGATTGAGAATGGATATTTATTAACAAGATTGATGGAACTTTTGAAGTATTCCGGAGGCAAACATGAATGAGCATGAAAGACTAAAAGAACATCTATATGAATTGGGTATAAGGTACGCCGAAAAAAAAGGATACAGACTGAATCCTGATAAGGAAATAGTCGACACTGTAATCGATGGACTTGCTGAAAATAAAGAAGAATACGGTAAGAGGTACTGTCCATGTCGGATTATAAAAGGCGATGAGGAAGAGGATAAAAAAATAGTCTGTCCATGCATCTACCTAAAAGAAGAAATCGAAAATGATGGGATGTGCCATTGTGAACTTTTCTTCAAAAAAGACGGTGATCAATAATAATTAGAATTTAATCATCACTGATTGATGTGAGGTCATAAGCTTGCTATTATAGAATTCAGGCTCCAATCTCTTTATTTAAGCTTAAATATTGTAGGAAAATATTGCAGCTCGACCAAGCATGTGATCATAGTTGTCTACAGTTGTTATGTATGGTCTCGTCCCCATCTTTTCAATTTCATGTAAAGTGCCAAATCCTTTCTCATATTTCCTGATGGAAAAATATTCTTTATTTCTATCGTATAATCTTACACTTTTATTTGTATGCATCCACTCCTTTAACAATACAATCAAATTCTACACAAATTGATACCAAATTGATACCAAATTGATCTCACTTCATTTCAAAAATTTTAATTACCCAAAATAGTATTAACTTTGAAGTAACTAGAGTACATCAGAACCCTAATTAGGAGAATTTAAAAAATGGTCTCAAAGACACTTCCATTCACAAAGAAACAGATCCTGGAAATAAAAGAGCAGTACCCTACTCCTTTTCATGTCTATGATGAGAAGGCCATAAGGGAAAATGCAAGGAAGCTCAAAGATGCTTTCAGCATTCTCGAAGGATTCACAGAATTTTTTGCCGTCAAAGCATTACCTAATCCATATATCCTGAAGATACTGAAGAGCGAAGGCTTCGGTGCAGACTGCAGTTCATTACCCGAATTACTTCTTTCTGAGAAGACCGGTATCGTTGGTGAGGGCATAATGTTCAGCTCAAATGATACTCCTGCAGAAGAGTTCGTCAAAGCAAAAGAACTCGGCGCGATCATCAACCTCGATGACATCAGTCATATCGAGTTCCTTGAAGAGACGGCAGGACTCCCTGAGCTTGTTTGTTTCAGATTTAACCCCGGTACTCTAAAGAAAGGAAATGCTATCATTGGAAATCCGGAAGATGCAAAGTACGGTTTTACAAAGGAACAGCTCTTTGAAGGCTACAGGATGCTCAAAGAAAAAGGTGTCAAGCGCTTCGGGCTGCACACAATGGTGGCATCCAATGAACTTGACCCATCTTACTTTGTGGAGACCGCAAGATTACTTTTTGAGACTATTGTCGAGATCTCAAATGAGCTTGACATCCGTTTCGATTTCGTGAACCTTGGTGGCGGTATTGGTATCCCTTACCTGCCGGACCAGGAACCTGTTCCATATGATGTCATTGCAAAGGGCGTTAAAGAGGAATATGATGCAAAGATCAAGGCAAACGGACTTGACCCGCTGAAGATCTACCTGGAATGTGGACGAACCATCACCGGTCCTTACGGGTACCTTGTGACCGAGGTAAGACATCTCAAGCACATTTACAAGGATTATGTGGGAACCGATGCATGTATGGCAAACCTCATGAGGCCTGGTCTTTATGGTGCATATCACCACATAACAGTTCTTGGAAAAGAAGACCAGTCTGGAACACACAAGTATGATGTCACAGGTTCCCTTTGTGAGAACAATGACAAATTTGCTATCGACAGAATGCTCCCAGAAGTTGAACGCGGTGACATTCTTGTAATTCACGATACCGGTGCTCACGGTCATGCGATGGGATTCAATTATAACGGTAAGCTCCGCTCTGCTGAACTTCTCTTAAGAGAGGACGGCAGCTTTGTCCAGATAAGAAGGGCAGAAACGATCGAAGACCACTTTGCAACCCTTGATCTAGAAGGTCTCGGCGATTTCAGCTAAGCAAAGGACACTAGTTCTGACCGGCATATTTTGGAATGGGAAAGCCTTTCAAAATATGCTCTTGTTTTTCTTTCAATATATTTTGCTCATAATACGTTTTGAAGTGAAACTTTATTAAGTTCAAGCTCTCTTTTTATTATGATGATTGATAAGGACGCTTTTATATTTGTGATACAGAAACACCATGCTCGCAATCTTCACTATGATCTGCGTCTGGAGATGGATGGTGTTCTCAAAAGCTGGGCGATTCCTAAGGAACCTCCTATTGTAGAAGGGGTCAAGCGACTTGCCATACAGACTGATGATCATGCAATTGAATATGCTGATTTTGAAGGAACGATACCTGAAGGCAGTTATGGTGCTGGCAAGGTCGAGATATGGGACCATGGTAGATTTGAACCTGTGGTAGTCAAAGAAAAGGAGGTCGTTTTCAGTCTCTCAGGTGAAAAAATGAAAGGCAAGTTCGTCCTAGTAAAGACGAACTTCGGGAAGGCTAAGAACAGCTGGCTCTTTTTTAAGAAAAATGAATAAAGCCTTTACTTCCTGTTATTCTAAGTTTGTTTTTATCGTGTTGTTCTCGGTATCATCATACCACCTGTCAGGAAGCTTGTAGGTAATACTTGGATCATACTCCTGTGGCATGAAGAACTTTGTTCCCCTATCATCAAGTGCTTCCACAAATCCCGGGTCAATGGTTTCCAGTTTATTTTTTTCATTTTCTGCTGATACCGATTCTCCAATCCTGTAATGTGCAAACCTCTTGTTGTAGAGTACGGAAGTTGACGCTGGATCGATCTCCAATGCTTTTTCATAGTATCCAACTGCTTCTTCCACATCTCCAAGGATATTGGCAATGAAACCTCTGTTGTACCATGCAGATATAGAATTGGGCTGTATCTCAAGGGCCCTGGCATAGAAATCTGATGATGCAACATAGCTGCTTGTCAGGTAGGCAGCGGTTCCTTTATTGTACCATGCAGCAGCATTATTTGGATCGATCTCAAGGACCTTGTCATAGCAGTACATTGCACCATTATAGTCCCCGTCCATATAGAGGTCAAATCCCTTCATGCTAAGTGCTTTTATGTCCGCTGGATTGTTGATGAGTATAGTATCATAGCACCTGACGGCATTCCTGTAAAGACCAATATTCTCATATGCTTCACCTAGTTTGTAAAGGGTATCAGTATCATTGATACCAGTGTTCAGTATAAGGTCGTAGGATGCGACGGCTTCTTCAACCTGGCCATTTCCTTCGAACGCAAGAGCCTTTGCAAATATTACTTCCACATTCTCAGGTTCAACTTCCAGTACTTTTTCATAGGACTGGATCGAAGCTTCGTAGTTTCCAAGCTTGTAGTATGTTTCTCCGCGATAGTACAATCCTTCAAGGTTATCAGGTTCTAGTTCCAGAAGTCGGTCATAAGAAGCCAATGAATTTTCATAAGATCCAAGGTTATCGAATGCGCGAGCCCTCAGGAACAATGCAGTTGTATCCTGTGGATTGATCCTGAGAACATTGTCATAGCACTCAATTGCATGATAATGATCCCCGATGTTGCTATAATCCTGAGCAAGATAGAACCATGCATCAGTATTATCAGCATCAAGTTCCACTGCTATCCTATAATTTTCAATAGCTTCAACTTGTCTTTTCAGCATATCATATGTAATTCCCCTCATGAGCCACATATTGCTGGAATTGGGATCTATGAGGATGGCTTTATTGTATGAACTTAAAGCGGCGGAATAGTCACCGGAATTTGAAAGTGCATTTCCCTGTGCAAGCCAGGCATCTTCTGCATGTGGTTCAACACCTATTAGATCCACGTCAAGGGAATTCAGATCATTGTCAGTAGTTGGATCATAGTAGCCATTTCCATTTTCCAGATCGACGATCTTGAACATGTCAATTAAGCTCGGTCCGGTAAATGAATTTGTAATGGCGGGAATGCTTGAAGAGCTGTTGATCCTTTCCATTTTACTGATGGCTACCTGCATCTGAGTGTTTATGGCTGAATTTGATGGTTCAAATGCTAAAGCTGTTTGATAATTTTCAATTGCTTCTGAATAATGACCCTGTTTCGCCAGGATCCTTCCTTTTCTGTAATAAGCATCAAAGAAGTAGGGGCTCTGTTCACTTACTATTCCATAAGCTCTGATAGCTTCATCATATTTTTCGAGATGGTCAAGGTCAAGTCCGAGTGCATACCATGCCAGAGTGAACTCCGGTTCTATATCAACTGCTTTTCTGTAGCAATAGACAGCTTCGTTATACCTGTCGAGGGCATCAAGATCAAAACCTTTCCTGTACCATGCCTCTGAACAGGAGGCATCTTTTTTCAGGGCTGCTGTATATGATTCTACAGCTTCGTTCTTCATCCCTAGCTCGTCAAGAGCGACCGCTTTATTATACCAGACAGAGGGGTGCTTTGTTTCAAGTTCAAGTGCTTTGTCAAAACTCTCGACAGCATTTTCATATTCTCCCTGTTTCAGGTAGATCGTGCCTTTATCAAACCATAATTTTGTGGACTCAATACTAAAATCTGGAGTTTGATCGTAGCAATTTTCCTCCTTGCTTGTATTCAATCGGGAAATAGCAGGGTTCTGTAAGTATGTCTTTGCAATTGTATCGGGATCTACGCCTAAAGCTTTATCATAACTAACAATGGCTTCATCATATTTTCCAAGAATTTCAAGCACCATGCCTTTCTTTTGCCAGGCTCTTGTATTATCCGGATCAAGCTTGATCACCTGTCCGTAACTTGTCAAAGCATCCTGATATTTTTCAGTTGATTCAAATGCTTCACCAAGTTTGAACCATGCATCGACATTATAGGGGTCAATTTCTACAACTTTTTCATAGGCTGTTATTGATGGTTCAGTTTCACCAAGGATCTCATGAGCTTTCGCTTTGCTCCACCATGCATCGTTGCTCTTGGGATCGAACTCGATTACCATTTCATATGCTTCAATTGCCTTTTCATATTCTCCAAGACTATCATATGCCTGGCCTTTGTGGTACCATATGGTCGTATTGTCCGGATCGATCTTTAGAGCTTCACCATATAGTTCGATAGCTTTGGAAGTCTTGCCTTCTTCTGTACAAGCTATAGCTTCTTTATAGATGTAAGAGGAATGTTCCATCTGGAGTTCAAGGAAACTTCCATAGATGTTCATTGCTTCATCATGTTGTCCAATATTGTCCAGTGCCTTTGCCTTATGATATAGTACGACTGCTTCTTCTGAGCTCATATCATCTGTCATCTCAGATGCTGGCATATCAGTATCTATTATGCTGGAATTGTTTGGTCCACTGGTTTTGATCAGGTATTTTTCAATAGACACAAGTGCCTGATCATACATCGAAATAGCAGATTTGTAATCGCCTTTTTCAGAAAAGGCCATACCCTTTTTGGTGAGCGTTAACACATGATCAGGTTGAAGTTCCAGCACCATGTCATAACATTCTATTGCTTTATCGTACTCTCCAAGAAGGTAATATGTTGATGCTTTATTATCAAGAGCTTCAATGTAATCAGGTTCGATGTCAAGGGCCATATCATAATTGGCCAATGCTTTTTCATAACTGCCGTTAAATGTAAAAGTTAGTCCTTCTTCATTCAGTGCTCTGGCCTCAAAGCTCAGACTTTGAGCCTGAAAGCTAAATCCTGAGATAAGGAGGGTAACTATCAACAAGCTTAGAATGGATCTTTTTACCACCATATTTTAACCCATTATATGATTTTTAATTTTAAAATAGATCTAATTTCTGTATTCAAAATGTAATATCGTTTTTTATGGCATAAATATCTATTTTATACATAAGTTTAATTCACTTCTCTTTTTTTATTGTTATGTCTTATTAATATTGAAACTATTCACTAACTTTTATGATAACATAGGTAATAGCTCCAATACAAATAAACTTTTCCACAAATCGATTTTCTTTACTTCGATTATATATTCATTTACTCATCGGAGCCGTCAAAGATATCTTCATAAGCCTCCGTCCAGTGCAACTGTGATCCACCTGCAATGAACATTGCTACTGCTATAGCTTCTGCGATCTCTTCTTCTGTTGCACCGTTTTCCTTTGCTCTTTCAGCATGTATCTTTACACATTTCTCACATCTCATGAGAACTGAAGATGCAACTGCTATAAGTTCCTTGACTTTCAGATCAAGTGAATTATTCCTGAATACCGCTGAACGCATGTCTGTGAAGGCTTTAGAAGCTTCTGGTAATTTTTCATCTAAAAATGTCATTCTCTATCTCCATTGTCTATTTTATCGAATATAAGTGTACTATCATTTATCAGGAGAACGCTTAATTTTGTAAACAAGCCATACATTGTCCTTCTCCAGTTTCTCACATTTTAACAGTTCAAGTTCTATAGGCTTCGTTTTTCCAATATTGGAAAACAAGGTATCAACTTCTTTCCCTATCTGAAGGGGCATTATGATAAGACTGATCTCATCCACAAGATCCTGTCCGAGCAAGGCTCCGTTAAGTCCGCTTCCGTTGTCTACAAGGACTGTTCTTGCCTTGTACTTTTTGTTAAGTACTTCAAGTGCTTCCCGGAGGTCAACGTGTTCTTCACCTGTTACAATGAAGTCTTAATCCCTTTCTTAAAGGTATTCCAGATAATCTTCTGGTGTTGAGCTGATACAAGCAGGACAACCTCGCGACACAGCTCGAACCTTCGAAATAAATGAAGTGAACCTTTGAGGATACCTTTCGAGTCAACTATGGCCCATTTCGGGATCGTGCTTTCTCTTTCAGGTTTCCTGAGATCTGTATCCTCTTTCGGTGGAAGTGCACCAAACATTTCGATCCCGGTCTTTGCAGTGTTTGCTCCTACCAGGTGAATGTCTTCTTCAAAGCTTGCCAATGCTCCATAATGGATTCCCATATCGACTACGATGTCCCTGAATGAGCCATCAAGTGTAATGGAATTATGCATTATTACTTTTGGCCTTCCATATAACCCCGGTCTTATATTGTTCTCCTTAAATAAAAGAGCTACCGTTGATAAGAAGGATAAAATATCTGTTGCTGTTTATAGGCCAAAGTCTGCAAGAAATGCTACGAAATCTTCGTATTTATCCAGAAAGTTTTTTCCTTTATCGGTCAATGAATATATCTTGCGTTTTTCCTTGTATGGCTTGACAGTGATCAGACCCTTTGATTCAAGGTCTCCTACATATTCTTCGAACATCTGGAAGGAAAGATTTGACAATCTCTGAAGTTTTGTTGGACTGATCGTATTGTTGGACTCGCGGATAACTTTGAGTATATCCCTTATGATCTCCAGACGGCTCCTTTTCTGGAATGGCTTCATATTGTTAGAATGCGAGTCCATTTTCGAATTCCCTTAAGAATAATAAAATAAGCTACGATCGTCAGTCCATTTATGATAATTCCTGCTATGGTATCTTCTGATATCAGATCACTAAAAGTTCCCAGGAAGTTCAGTGTAAATATAATTATAAGTCCGAGGTAGTAAGGATGTTTTATTGAACCTATTCTTCCGGAAGATCTGAGATTTGATCTTATTAACAGAAGAATCAGTATAAATATACTTCCTTTGTACATAATTGTACTGGTAAGTCCATAATATTCTGAAATAACTCCGTATGCTATTACATCTATAAGGACGAATGCCATTAAGGCCAGGAAAAACATTGATTTATATCTCCTTTTTGTGGAAATATTATCAAAAAACCGCCACGTTATGGTATAGAGTAGCTCAGTATTTGCTATCCAGAAAGAACAACCTGCTAATAGCAGTGCAGGGATTCCCACAAAAAGAAAGAATAATGTTCCGACTTCCAATGAAAATTTTGCAATTACCATTGAGATCATCATTGTAAGAATTGCAAGATTTCCAACACCGAAGAAAAAGAAGGTATTTTTGAAATGCTTCAATCCCTCATACTGGCTAATTGAATAAAGTTTGGCAATTTCCAGATAGATCATCAGTGCAAGAATAGCCATGACAGGATATGCAACAACATCGAATACAACATCCGTTAGTGTGTACATGGATGTCATTTCTGTTGACATCTCGAGTATTTTCGGTGTCAGTATTGCATCAATAGCATCAATTGCCATGCCGGGTTCTATATCAGAGCTGGTATATAAAAAAAATGTAGTTAAACTATCTTTTTCAACTACTTCTCGTTTTTATAGATGTCAGTATTTACAACGATCTATGTCAGAACCACTGATCACTTTCAGGGATGTCTGGAAAACCTACCAGATGGGTGAAGTGCAGGTGAATGCCCTCCAAAATGTGAGTGTCTCCATAGACCGTGGAGAGTTTGCAGCTATCATAGGACCATCAGGGAGTGGAAAATCCACAATGATGAACCTCGTAGGTTGTCTTGATATCCCATCCGATGGGGAGATCTTCCTCAAGTCAAGGAATATATCTGAAATGACCGAATCAGACCTTTCCACACTCAGGGGGAAGACCATCGGATTCGTTTTTCAGCAGTATAACCTGATCCCGGGAATGACAGCTCTTGAAAATGTTCTCCTGCCTCTTGAGATCCAGGAATTTGAAGACAACATTGCCATGGAAAGGGCAAAGGAAGCCCTTGAAATGGTCGGCCTGTCAGACAAGCTGAACAACAGGCCCAGCCAACTTTCAGGTGGGCAGCAGCAACGTGTTTCTATTGCAAGGTCACTGGCTTGTGATCCGGAGCTTATTCTTGCAGATGAACCAACCGGTGCACTGGACAGTAAGACCGGACGCGAGGTTATGAACATTCTTCAAAGGCTCTGGAAAGAGAGGGGAAAGACCGTGGTGATGGTAACTCACGACATGGACCTTGCACAGTATGCTGAAAGACATATTGTTCTAAAGGATGGTCAGATAGTTCGCGATGAACCCAATGACATTTTTTCCGAAGATTTATCTCGGACAAAGTTTGCTGATATTAATATGCAAAAAAGGTGATCCTATATGAATTTTAAAAAAATTTCACGTATTCTAGTACTATTACTTTTCATTTCAATGTCATTTGGACAAACTGCAATGGCTCTTACCAATTCAGACAGGGGATTGATCGTAGATCTCCTTAATCAAAACCCTGATCCCGTAAAACCCGGTGATGTTCTTGAGGTCAGATTTTCCATCCAGAATGCCAGATCAAGTACAACAGATAGCGTTGTTGTTGAGCTCATACCAAAATATCCTTTCAGCAAAGTTTCCGGTCAACCTCTCATTGAGAACATCGGTAAGCTCGGAAAGAGGTATGAGGACGAGAACAGCAAGGTTGTAAAGTTCGAACTTTTTGTCGACAACAATGTCAATGCAGGTCAATATCCTCTTGAGGTATTGGTCTATGAGCAGGGCAACAGGGACCATGCTTCCTTGAAACAGGAAGTCATGATCGATGTTGACAGTGAATCCAATGCTGAGATAGAATCCATCAGTCTTGAAAAACTGGTTCCGGGAAAGAAGACCAACCTGTCCTTTGTAATAAAGAACGTTGGCAATTCTCCACTGAAGAATGCTATGTTCTCCTGGGATAGTACAGGTGACCTCATACTACCTGTTGGTTCAAGCAATGTGAAATACATTAATTTTATCGATATTGGTGAGAATGCAACTGTTGAGTATCAGGTATTGACGAACGTCAACACAAAACCCGGACTCTACAAGTTGGATATGACACTTATCTATGATGATGTCGAAGAACTGCAGACCATTACACAGGCTGGTACTCTGGAGAACCAGAAACGCAAGACCATTGAGAGCAAAGCCGGTATCTACATAGGTGGCACAACTGATTTTGATATCGTTTTCGTTGAGCAGACCATGAGGGGGGATTATTCTTTCTCAGTTTCCAATATCGGTAATAATAAGGCAAGTTCTGTGACCATATCCATTCCTGATCAGGAAGGCTGGAGTATGAAAGGTGGTTCAAATTCTGTCGTTCTTGGAAGCCTTCAAAAAGGTGATTATACAATGGCAGATTTTGGTATCACTCCAAACACCTACGGTGATTTCCTGCCTTTGAAATTCCAGATCGCATATACTTCAAGTGATGGTGAGAGGGAAGTTCAGGATAAGGAATTGTCAGTACTTGCATCAAAGCCGGTAGTTATGCAGGAATCTGTCAAAACAAGCGGATCAAACAGCTGGATGATACTTGCCTTTGCAGTCGCTTGTGTTGCAGGCTTTGTGTTCTATAAGAAGAAAAAGATCTAATATTTCTTTTTATGCGGGGTATTCAGGATGAAACCGGCGAAGATCTTCAAGATATCATTGAACATGGTTAAGGCTAATAAGCTGCGAAGCTGGCTTACTATCATTGGCGTTATCATAGGGATTGCATCTGTTATGACAGTAGTAACAACAGGTGAATTTTTCCAGGACCAGGTGACCAAAACACTGGAAGGATTTGGAGGTGATACTATCACCATAGTTGCTTCCACGCCTTTCCAGATCATGGATGAAGAAGAAGTAGGTGTTGATCCCGTTGAGGATCAGGAGTACAATGAGTATCTGGAAGATCCTGACATGGATGCACAGGCAAAGTTGACAAAAAAAGATGTACTGACCCTTGAACGGATCCCTGAGGTCGAGTACATCAACGTAAAAGTGGAAAGCAGTGCATTACTGGATATGAGTGGCGAAGAAACGTCCGTATGGATAAGTGGTGTGGACCCGAAGGTATGGGAGAAGATGACCACAGAGGAGATAGCCGAGGGCCGAATGCTAAAAGCCGGTGACAGGAATGTTGTGGTTATTTCCGATTCGCTTGCAAACGAAGCTTTCAAGGACAAGAAGATAAGGCTTAACCAGATGCTCGTCCTGAATGAAAGATCATACAGGGTTGTCGGCATTCTGGCAAAAGGTGATGGTCTGCTTGGAGGCATAAGCAGTATGTTCGGCAGTAGTGTGTACATGTCATGCGATGATGTCTATAGCCTTCAGTCTGAGGATGATGCTTTTGCAAAAGAGGAAGGTGTCTACGATTCCATTGAAGTGATGCTTTACGAAGGATCCGATGTGAATGCTGTGCTCGATGACATGGACAAAAAGCTGAAGTTATCAAGACGTGTCGATGAAGATACAAAGGATTTCTATATCTCCTCACAGAAGGAGATCATGGAAGGAACTAATAAGCTGATCACAGGTCTGACCGCATTCCTTGCTTTCATTGCGGGGATCTCGCTGCTGGTAGGTTCTGTGGGCATTGCTAACACGATGTTCACTTCAGTGCTTGAGAAGACCAAAGAGATCGGTATCATGAAAGCAATTGGTGCCAGAAATGAAGATATCCTCATGATATTCCTGTGCAATGCTGCCTTGATCGGTCTTGTAGGCGGTCTGCTTGGGATACTTCTGGGAACAGCGATCGTGCAGGTCATCGTGTTCCTGATCTCGATGCAGCTGAAGATTCCATTTGTATTCACACTGAGCCTGAAGGCAACGGCGGTTGCAACCATCGTTTCAATTGGTGTTGGCCTTGTGGCTGGTCTAATGCCTGCAAAGAATGCATCGAAGTTGAATCCTGTGGATGCTTTGAGGTATGAGTAAATCGAGAAGAGGTGAAGTACTGAGGAACATTGCTCTTGTTTCTCAGATCCTTTTTATTATGCAAGTCTGTTTTACTATCAAAATTGACTTAACGAATAGATCAGCATTTTTTGAGACCGAAAGGGTGACCGATAGGTCCAACTTCTTTACAAATACAATCTTGGCAACCTTCTTTTAATAATATTTCAGGGCTTCTTTCACAAAAACAATTTCCACAATTCAGACATGTGCAGATTTTTTTATCAATCATTTTGATCAACTATTTCCAATTTCTTTTCCAACATAGTCATTTCGACTTACAAAATATATAACTTTATACCTGACATTTATCTAATATGTACGGAATCGATATTTTTTCTTTTGTCATAACCTGGACAAAATATATATTGGTCTTTAATGTCCCATATTATGGGGTGATACAATAGAACATAAAAATAAATTTCCAGTTCTTGAAGGATGGATCGAGAACTGCCCCTGGCTTAACAGGGACATCGAACTGCTGGAATGCATGAAATGTGAACATTTCACAAAGATCGACTGCATCTTCATCGTCTGTGGCTACAAGGAGAGATACTCCAAGCGGAGGAAGACATATCGTGATGCTGAGACCGGGGAAGAGGCCATCAGGTGCGATCTGTCCTGAATTGAAACTTTACTGATCGACAGATCCTCTCACTGATCTTTCATACGATCATTTCAGTTACGTTCGGAGAGGTAAACTCCTGCAAGTACAAGCACTGCCCCGATTATGACATAGATGTTTGGCACGTTTCCTATTATTATGCTATCTCCTAAAATTGTTATAAGCGGGAGCAGGTAGATTCCATTGGTGGTCGTGCCTGATCCTGCAAGGTGTATCGCTTTGTTCCAGAACAGGAATGCAAATGCTGAGCAGAAAACTCCTAGGTAGATGAGAGCAGCTATGACCACCATCAGGTCATTTTGTGAGAATATGTCTATCTTCAGGTTCTGTGCTTCAAAAAGTGCAAAGGGAAGGAGAAATATCGTACCTGATAATGTGAGGTCACGGGAAACAATGAGCATGTTCTTTGAACCCATTCGGTCGATGATCAGGGTGTAAAATACCCAGGAAAAGACCGATCCGAACATCAGGAAATCTCCTAGCGGGTTAAGGTCAAGGTTGAACTTTCCGTTCAATATCAATAAACCAACTCCAACAAAGGCGATGAATGCTCCAAAATACTTTATTGGTATTGAGAACTTCCTTCTGAGGGCATCGACAGTGAACAGGAATAATACAGGTACCGTGGCACTTATGAGAGATGAGTTGGTGGCTGTTGTGAATGTCAGTGCCACGTTCTCGAACATATAGTAACAGGTGATCCCCAGAAAACCGGCGATTGCAACATACTTGACCTCATTGCGGCTGTAGCTCTCCCTTTTCCTGCAAATAGCGAACAGAAGGACGGTAGCAATGAAAAAGCGGGTAAATGCAATGATTGCAGGATCAAGGTAATCAAGCAACACTTTTGTGGCAACGAAGGAAAATCCCCAGATGGCAACAACCATCAACATGTAGAGAATTCCTTTTGTCCGATCTTCCATTTTCACCACTTTTGTAAGCTTTCAACATCAGGACTGCATTTGTGAGCCTGTGTTTTTATATATTGGTTTCGATATGTACATTCATATAAGGCAATGATATAAGTCACTGCCTAAAAAGGAAGACCTCATGTGATCCGATCGATACTGGACAATGACCTCTACAAGTTCACAATGCAGATGGCTGTGCTGGAACTTTTCCCTGATGCACGGGCAGAGTACCATTTCATAAACAGGGGAGAACAGCGCTTTACTTCTGAGTTCGTGGCAGAACTAAGGCGAACTATCAATGAAGACATTGTTGGATTGGCACTGACTGATGAGGAATATTCCTGGCTTAAGATTAATTGCCTTTTTTTCAAACCATCCTATCTTGAGTATCTTAAGAACTTCCGTTTCGATCCTTCTGAAGTAAGATTATCCCTTACGGATGATGGTGATCTTGATCTCTGGGTAGAAGGCCCATGGCATAGCTCCATTCTCTGGGAGATCGTCCTCATGGCGTCCATCTCGGAACTCTATTTCACGATTGTGGAAAAGGACTGGTTGAACAGGTTCGCATCCAACGGTGATGATCCTGAGACAACTTTAATGAATGAGTATGGCAATCTGATGAGCGAGATGGGTGAAGAACTTAGCTCAAACGGTTGTATATTTTCAGAATTCGGTACCCGTCGCCGTAGGGGATTCAAGTTGCACGACAAGGTGGTTGACGTCCTCCACAGGCTTGACTCATTTGCCGGTACAAGTAATGTCTACCTTGCTAAGAAATACGGTGTCCGTCCGATAGGCACCATCGGTCATGAATGGATCATGGGCAATTCCGCACTTGTGGGACTTCGAAACGCAAACCTGTTCGCCTTCGAGAACTGGATCCGGGTCTACAAAGGTGATCTGGGTATTGCACTGAGTGATACGTTCGGATCAAAGCCTTTCTTCAGGAACTTCGGTCTTGAGCTTGCCAAGCTCTATGATGGTGTCCGCCATGATAGCGGAGATCCTTTTAAGTTTGCGGATGAGGTCATTGAGCATTACAAAAAGCTGGGTATCGATCCTATGAAGAAGTCACTTGTTTTCAGTGATTCACTCCATGTAAAGGATGCTATCAGGCTGAAAGAGCATTGTGAAGGCCGCATCAATTGCAGTTTTGGTATCGGAACAAGCCTGACGAACAATTCTGATTTCTTCAGCTACAGTCCACCGCTTAACATGGTGATCAAGCTCCATAAGATCGATGGCATACCTGTGGTGAAGCTGAGTGATTCTGCGGACAAGGCCACAGGGGATCGCGATGCTCTGAGGGTTGCCAACTATATTTTCGGCAGGAATGGACTGGACGATTAAGTATTTTGACTTGTTTTTTTTCAGTAATTGCCCCGTTAACGTCATATACAGAAAACACGATTATCAGAATCATATATCATAATTAATGCTTTTTTTCAAGAAAACAAGATCGGAAAAAGCTACTCAGCCGCCAATGCGGTGAAAACGCAATTTCTCATGGAGGATAAAAGATGATCGAAGCTTATCTAAAACACGAAGAAGAGAGGAACGCTCAGGGTATTCCTGCACTTCCTCTGAATCCGGAACAGACCTCTGAACTTTGTGAATTGTTACAAAATCCTCCTGCAGAACAGGAAGAGTTCCTGCTGAATCTGTTCACGGAAAGGATCTCTCCAGGCGTGGACCCGGCTGCAAAGGTCAAGGCAGATTTCCTTGGTAAGATTCTCTCAGGAGAAGTTTCTTCACCTCTCATCGACAAAAAAGAAGCCATCAGGATCCTGGGAACCATGATCGGTGGCTATAATGTCAAATATCTGATCGAAGCACTCGGGGATACTGAGCTGGCAGATGAAGCTACCTGTGCGCTTTCAGGCATAACCCTTGTCTACGAAGCCTTTGACGATGTAGTGGAACTGTCAAAGACAAATGAAGCCGCAAAGAAGGTCCTTGAGAGCTGGGCTAATGCTGAGTGGTTCACAAGCAGACCGGGAATCCCTGAGAAAATTACTGTAAAGGTATTCAAGGTCGATGGCGAGATCAACACCGACGATTTCTCCCCTGCAAGTGCTGCATGGAGTCGCCCGGACATACCTCTTCATGCACTGGAAATGGGTAAGACCCGCTTCCCAGGGGGCATTGAGGAGATGGCAGAATGGCGCGAGGAAGGACACGATGTCGCCTTTGTAGCTGATGTGGTAGGAACCGGTTCCTCCCGTAAATCCGCCTGCAACAGTGTGCTCTGGCACATCGGTAAGGACATACCGTTCGTTCCAAATAAACGCCGTGGCTGCGTGATCATTGGAACCGCTATAGCTCCTATCTTCTTTAACACAGCCGAGGACTCAGGTGCACTTCCTCTGCAAATGGACATCAGCAAGATCGATCAGGGAGATATAGTTACCATCAACACCGTAAAGGGTGAAGTGACAGATGAGAATGACAATGTCCTCTCCACTTTCGACCTCAAACCCAACACCATGGCAGATGAATACCGTGCCGGAGGTCGTATTCCTCTCATAATCGGTCGCTCTTTGACCACTAAGGCCCGCGAGACACTTGGGCTGCCTGAGACAGACATATTCACAAAGCCCGATAATCCGGTTCCGGAAGCAGGGCAGGGATACTCTTTGGCACAGAAGATCGTTGGTCGCGCATGTGGCGTGAATGGAATTCTCCCAGGTACTGCCTGTGAGCCGATAATGACCACAGTAGGCTCCCAGGACACCACCGGTCCAATGACCGCTGACGAACTCACAGAACTTGCCTGCCTGAAGTTCCAGGCTCCAATGTTCATGCAGTCATTCTGTCACACCGCAGCTTACCCTAAGCCTGCAGACGTGAAGATGCACAAAACACTCCCGGATTTCGTTTCTGAGCGTGCCGGCGTATCCCTGAAACCCGGAGACGGTGTAATCCACAGTTGGCTCAACCGCCTGCTTGTCCCGGACACAGTAGGTACCGGTGGAGACTCTCATACCAGGTTCCCTATAGGCATATCATTCCCGGCAGGTTCCGGTCTGGTAGCCTTTGCAGGAGCTCTTGGTTTCATGCCTCTGGATATGCCGGAATCAGTTCTGGTACGCTTCAGTGGAAAGCTCAATCCTGGCATTACGCTGCGTGATGTTGTCAACGCTATACCATACTATGCTATCAAGCAGGGCCTGATGACCGTTCCAAAGAAGAACAAGATCAATATCTTCAATGGTCGCATCCTCGAGATCGAAGGACTTCCTGATCTAACAGCCGAGCAGGCATTCGAGCTTACCGATTCAGCCGCAGAGCGCTCAGCCGCAGCAGGTTGCATCCAGCTAAGCGAGGAATCCGTATCCACTTTCCTGCGCTCCAACCTGGCATTGATGAAGAAGATGATCAGGGACGGATACCGCGATGCACAGACCATCCAGAAGCGCATCGAAGCTGTTGAGGGGTGGCTGGAATCCCCGAGCCTGCTCAAAGCAGATCCGAATGCAGAATACGCCGCGGTCATAGAGATCGACCTTGCAGACATCAAGGAACCGATTCTTGCATGTCCAAATGATCCTGATGATGTCAAACTGCTTTCAGAGGTTGCAGGAACAGAGATCCAGGACGTTTTCATAGGCTCATGCATGACGAACATCGGACACTTCCGTGCTGCAGCTGCTATCTGGAGTGACCAGAAGTTCAACCCTGATGTCCGTACCTGGATATGCCCACCTACAAAAATGGACCAGGCACAGCTCAAAGAAGAATCAGTTTTCTCAGTGTACAGCCAGGTCGGAGCCCGCATCGAGATCGCCGGATGCTCACTTTGCATGGGTAACCAGGCCCGTGTACCAGATGAGTCCACAGTGTTCTCCACCAGTACCC
Organism: Methanococcoides methylutens; assembly: GCF_000765475.1. NCBI lineage: Archaea > Methanobacteriati > Methanobacteriota > Methanomicrobia > Methanosarcinales > Methanosarcinaceae > Methanococcoides > Methanococcoides methylutens. Next base: position 172,652 of record NZ_JRHO01000002.1, on the reverse strand, counting down.
GTAACTTCGACAACCGTGTGGGTGACGGAGCTCAGGTCTACCTTGGCTCAGCAGAGCTTGGAGCTGTAGTTACCAACCTTGGCAGGATGCCTACGGTCGATGAGTACATGGAAGCTTACAAAGAGAAGATCGAGCCAAAACAGGACGAGATCTACAAGTATCTTCAGTTCGATGAAATGGAAGACTATCAATAATAGGAACTGTAGAACCAACTGTGGATCGATCTTAATCGCGTAACGTTAAGCACATTTAGCAATGGGCACACAAAGCCCATTCACCACCTTTTTTCTTTGTTTCTTATCTATTTTCATTTCAATTTCTATATAGACCTTATCATGGAAGCCGGAGCTGATATAATAGTCATCTCAAACCATGGAGACCGTGTGCTTGGTTCCACTCCCGGTGTTGCTGAAGTGCTCCCGAGTATCGTTGAAGGATCGAGTACATGAAATCGGATATTGAAAAGGCTATGATCATGACGGCTTGCAATAGCCTTGAGGATATCAACAGGGATATTTTGTATGATTATTGAATGATATGTTCTCTACATAAAATTTAAATCAGTTCAAAGGCATATTCTATCTGGGAGTGATAATGTATGCCAACAATTGCACATTTTGACCTGCCAGTTGATGATCCTGAGCGGGCAAAGAAGTTCTACAGTGAGCTTTTTGGCTGGAATATAGAGAAAGTGGATGGGGCTTTTGATTATTATTTCATCGAGACCACAGACCTTGAAGGTCAACCAGGTCTTGGTGGGGGTATGGGGCCTCGTGGCAGTCCTGATCAGAGGATAACCAATTTCGTTGAAGTAACTTCGGTGGATGAGTACTGCGATCATGTGAAGGAACTCGGGGGTATGGTGCTACAACCAAAGATGCCCGTGCCAGGTTGGGGCTATCTTGCAGTTTGTATGGATACCGAGGCGAACACCTTCGGTTTATGGGAAGTAAATGAGAACGCAAAGTAAGGTCATATTTGATCCGGATCAGGGCTGTTGGTCAGCCTTCTAAGTTTTATCGAACCTGATCCTATCTGATCTACAATTGCACTAAAGGGGAAACAAAATGAGTACAGATCTTGTAATAAAAGTAGGCGGAGCCGCAGGTCAGGGTTTACAGACCATAGGTGTTGCACTGGCAAAGACCTTCAAGAAAAGCGGTTTCAATGTTTTTGCCACCCAGTTCTATCTTTCAAGAGTGAGAGGCGGACATAATACGTTCCAGGTACGTGTGAGCGATGAGCCTATCAGGGCAATGCCCGAGAAAGTGGATATCCTGATAGCTCTTGATGAAGAGTCCATTGAAGAGCAAATAGAAGAGATGACCGATGGTGTGATCATATTTGATAATGAAGTCATCAAGGTCAATGATGTCAAAGAGCCTTTTTTTCATGTCCCGATGCTGAAGATCGCAAAAGATGTCTGCGGGAACAAGATCTATTCCAATTCTGTCGCAAGTGGTGCTGCCCTTGGTCTGATGTGCTTTGAATTTGATTATCTTGCAAAGGTCCTAACTGAAGCTTTCAAGAAAAAAGGTGATGAGATCGTTGATAACAATATCAAGGCAGCACGTGCAGGTTATGATTATGCAAAGAAGAATTTTCCTTCAGACTGCAAGTTCTCTGTAAGTGAACCTTCGGACAAGGATGGAAGGATGCTTATCGCAGGAAACGATGCTGTGGGACTTGGAGCACTGGCTGCAGGAGTACAGTTCCTTGCAGCATATCCGATGACACCTTCTACAGGTGTCATGACCTATGTGGCTGCAAATGCTGATGATTTCAATGTCGTGGTCGAGCAGGCAGAAGACGAGATCGCTGCCCTGAACATGGTACTTGGTGCTTCCTTTGCCGGTGCAAGGGCAATGACAACAACCTCAGGCGGTGGATTTTGCCTGATGTCAGAAGCCTTAGGCCTTTCCGGTATCACAGAGACGCCTGCTGTTATATTCCTGTCCCAGCGTCCGGGGCCTGCTACCGGTCTTCCTACCATGACCGAGCAGGGTGATCTTCAGTTCGTGCTGACCGCAGCACAGGGGGAGTTCCCTCGCTGTGTATTGGCACCCGGGACACCTGATGATTGTTTCTACATGACAGCTGAAGCTTTCAACATTGCTGACAAGTACCAGATACCGGTCTTTATCATGAGCGACCAGTATCTTGCAGATTCACTTTTCACATGCCAGAGGTTTGATCCCTCGAAGGTGAAGGTGGAAAGGTATCTTATGTCTGATGAAGAACTGGCTGACACAGATGAATATAAGCGCTATGAAATAACACCAACAGGAGTCTCACCACGTGCGATACCAGGACAGGCAGGAAAAGTGGTCGTAGCTGATAGTGATGAACACAATGAATATGGTCATATTGACCAGACCATCGAGAACCGGATTCTTATGAATGAAAAGAGGATGAAAAAGCTCGATCTTTTGAGAGAGGATATGGAACCGCCACATCAGTATGGCCCTAAAGATGCCAGGATCACACTTGTTGGATGGGGTTCTACATACGGTCCTCTTATGGAAGTGGTCAATATTCTCATAAGCGAAGGTCATTCGGTGAACCATTTGCACTTCACTCATGTTTTCCCTCTGCCTTTAGAGGCTACCAAAAATATTCTTGGTAATTCAGAAACCATTGTCTGCGTGGAGAACAATGCAACGGGACAGTTTGCGAAGTTACTTGAATATGAAACTGACCTGCATGTTTCTGAAAATGTCCTTAGGTCTGATGGGAAACCATACAGTCCTGAATCTATAATACGTTCCATGAGGGAAAAGGGGTTGATCTGATATGGTCAGTGTGGAAGATTATGGTGAATTTGAAACGGAATGGTGTCCCGGTTGCGGGAACTTTATGATACTCAAGGCAGTCAAGCGTGCTCTTGCAGAGCTTGGCAAGTCGCCGGATGAAGTGTTGCTCACATCAGGTATTGGCCAGTCAAGCAAATTGCCACATTACCTGAAATGCAATGTCTTCAACGGACTTCATGGCAGGTCCCTGCCTCCTGCAATAGGAGCGAAGGTAGCTAACCATGAATTAACCGTACTTGCAGTTACAGGAGATGGTGATTGCTATGGGGAAGGTGGTAATCATTTCCTGCATAATGTAAGGAGAAACCCTAACATCACTCTGATTGTTCACGACAACCAGATATATGGTCTTACCAAAGGACAGGCTTCACCTACAAGTGAGCTCGGGATGAAGACAAAGGTACAGACGCATGGCGTGTTCAATACTCCGCTAAACCCATTGTCGCTTGCAATTTCCCTTGATTGTTCATTTGTAAGCAGGGGCTTTGCAGGTGATGTTGCTCATCTTACTGAGCTTATCAAAAAGGCTATCCAGCACAAGGGATTCTCCCTGGTGGATGTACTTCAGCCATGTATTTCCTTTAATAAGCTCAACACTTTCAGCTGGTATTCAGAAAGAGTATATAAGATGGAAGAAGGAGACCACAGTCCTGATGACAGGATAAAGGCTTTTGAAAGATCCATGGAATGGGGAGAAAGGATTCCTCTTGGTGTCTTTTATGTTAACGAAAAACCAACTTTCGAGGACCACCTTGATGTTCTTAAGTCCGGGACATTAGTAGGAAATAAAAGTGATCCTCAAAAAGTAGATGAACTGCTTGACAGGTTCATCTGACCTTTCTTTTTTATATATTTTTATTTCCTGTTCGGTAATTCTTGAATATTTAAATCTGTTATTCTTTTCAAACTCGATTTCCACATAATAGTAGTAATACCAATATCATAGCATTGCAGAGAGTTTGTTGTAGTTAAAGATGAACCAGATGCCGAAGATCATCATGAAACTTCCACAGAAGTAGAGCACTTTTGTGTGACTTCTTCTGGAGATGAAATCCTTTCCTCTTGATATGGATGATGATACTACAACAAGGTAACCAAGGTCTGCCAGCCAGTGACCGGCGACAAATGCAATTATAGCAATCGTTCCTATGAGGTATTCCTGAAGTATTATTGCACTGCCTGCTGTAAGCCACCAGAGCACATAAGTTGGATTAAGTGCGGAGGTAAGGATGCCCGCAAGGATCGGACTCTTCGATATCCTGACCTTACTGGCCGTTCCGGTGATGTCCATCGTTGAAACACTTTTTGCGGTTTTAAATATTATCAGTCCAAATAATATCATTATAATACCACCAACAATGGACATGTATGCAATGGTACTTCTTCCGATAAAGGATGAAATACCGCCAATTATCAGGAGTATTATGGATATCTCTACCAGTGAGTGTCCAAGGAAAATAAATGGTCCTGTGCGCCAGCCCTTTTCAAGTGATATTCCTATCGTGGCGAACATCATAGGTCCTGGAATAAGTGCAGCGGAAATGCCAATTGTAAATCCCAGGGCAAGTGCTTTGATAAGTTCTATCATAATATCGGGTACCTGATTATATGGTTCATTTATAAAAATGAACCTATATATAGACCTATGCCGCAGCACCCTTATATTTTTACTTCATGCCATAATATGTATTCAAAGTTTAACAGTCTTATCTCCTATAAGAATACGATATAAGCCAATTCCTGTTGCAACACACCATAGAAGAGGCCAGAGATGAGCAGATTCGACATTTGTTAAAACGAAAAGTATTGCAGTTATTATTAACAGTATTTTTCCCATTTTCACTCTTAATGTATCAAGAGATTTGCCAGTCATGTCGCCTTTGCTCTTCAGTTTCCGGGAATCAAGGATAGATGGAATGAATAATATTATCATGGAAAGTAAAGCAGTGATCTCTATCAATGTTATATCTTCAATTGCAGTAATGTTTCCCTTGAAGATGCTGAATACAGATATAAATAGCATAATAATTGATGCAACCAAATGCATCTTGTTTGGTGAAGATGCTTTGCTATCAATAAAAAATGCAGTAGCTGTTATTATTCCAAATATCCATGTCAGTTGATAGGTGAGAAATGCACTGAGTAGAAGCACAGATATTGTATCGAAGGGTCCTGCTTTTAAGCCGGTCGAACGATCTACTATGCGTAGTGTAAGCAGGAGCCACAATAAGGGTAATACTGGATGTATCCCAAAGACTACAACAGGAATAAATGAAAGGATAACAGGAACAAAGGCGGATATGTCGTGGTCAGGGTCAACTTCTCTTGAGATCGCCCAGACCAGAAATACGGATGTTCCTCCTGTTATGCCATACATTATTGAAATGATGGTGGTATTGCTTAGGCTTAAATGGAACAGTGAAGCAACTACCAGTACAATTACAATGATCCCTATTATCAGACGGTTGGTAGGATAGGTTGGATCAAGTGGACGATTGATGGATGTTATCCTGTTAATGTCCATACATAAGATGGTACGTTCTTAAATTTTAAAGTTTCTAAGGAGATGAAAATATATCAATATAAAAGACGAATGCCATCATTTTAAATAGTTTGGACTTCAAGAGATAAACCCTATGGCAATGTCTAAGAAGGATCTGGCAAGGAAGAGCGGAAAGAAGAAAGAAAAACTCGCTGAGCTTGAAAAGAAAGCAGCTGCTGGTGATGCATCTGCTAAGAAGAAGCTCGCAAAAGAGAAAAAGAAGTAAGTATTCTTATTTCTTTTTTCACTCTTTTTCACTACGATATTTCAAGAACATTTGAAGCGTTGCTTTTAAGTTTCTATAATTTTCATTCTTATTTTGTATATTGGCACAATACCAGTATGCTATTACAACTAAAACTAAGGTTTGGATCAAAATGAGAATGTTAGAAGAATTCTTCCCGGAATTTACGGAAAAGCTTGATGAGATCGACAAGTTGTATGCCGATAATAGAACCATTGATGAAAAGACATATCAGTTCATCTGTTTTGCTCTTTCCATCAAGGCAAGATCAAAACCCTGTGTGCTCAAACATTTCAAAGGTGCTCTTGAGGCCGGGGCTACTGTCAAGGAGCTATCGTACATATTTGCCCTTACAATGAGAGAGGCTGCAGGTGCTGATGATTGCTGGACACATGATGTCATTGGGGATTGGAAGGAGATCCTCAAAGGTAATGTTTCCTGTAGTTGCTGTGGCGATGAAGAATAACAAATTAGTTACTTTTGATTGATCAGTAAATCAATCAATCAATCAATCAATCAATTCATTTTTCTTTTCTTTTTCACATACTTCTCCAGTTCTATCAGGAAGAAGACCGAGCTTGCGGTAATTACTATTATCAGCCAGTCCATAGGGTCAATGGGGCTTGTTTTAAGGATCGTGTTCATTGTAGGGTTGTATGTAATGAAAACCTGAAGAGATACCACCAGTGCGATCCCCATCAGCATGAATTTATTAGAGAAAAGTTCTCTGAATACATTCTCATAGATGGACTTACAGTTGAAAAGATAGAATATCTCGAAGAAGACTATTGTGTTGAGTGCTATTGTCTGAGCAGTGTTGCTATCCCTGCCGTTCTTCATCATTTCAAAGAAGTATAGCAAAAATGTAGCAGTTACCATTAACAATGCTACGGTGACAATCCTTTGTTTTATAACTGGCAGAAGAAGTGGTTCATTTGGTTGCCTTGGGGGTCTGTTCAGGAGTTTCTTTTCCATCGGTTCCAGTGTGATAGGTACTCCCAGTCCCAATGCAGTGACCGTATTGATCCAGAGAATGTGTAGTGGTAGCAATGGTGGATTCTTTAGTCCAAGAATAACAGCTGCCAGCACTGCTAATCCTTCTGCTGCATTTGTGGGTAGTGTCCAGAGTATGACCTTCTGTATCTTGCTGTAGACATTCCTTCCTTCTTCTACTGCATTTACAATGGATGCAAAATTATCATCTGCAAGTACCATATCGGATGCATCCTTTGCCACTTCTGTACCTGACTTGCCCATGGCAACACCAATATCAGCATTCTCAAGTGCCGGAGCGTCGTTGATACCATCGCCTGTTACTGCTACGACCTCGCCCTCTTGTTTAAGCAGGCCAACAATTCTTGATTTATCCTCAGGAGATGTTCTTGCAAAGACAGATACAGTTTTTAGTGCTTCAGTAAGCTCTTCATCCGACATCCCCTGGATATCGCTTCCTGATAAAGCACCATCAGTTCGTATGCCGAGTTGCCTGGCAATTGTGTGACCGGTCAGTATATGGTCACCTGTTATCATTATCACCCGGATGCCGGCATTATTGCACTTGAAGATGGATCTTTTTACTTCTTCCCTTGGGGGATCAATCATTCCCTGGAGGCCAAGGAATATGAGGTCCTTTGTATCCTTCTCTTCGATCTCATCCTTTCCAGATTCTAATTTCCGGTATGCTGTTGCAATGACCCTGAGACCTTCAGATGCCATGTCCTCTGCAGCTGTAAGGAACTTTTCCGGGTCGATGGGTGACAGTTCTTTTCCACTGAACTGATGGCTGCAAAGTTCGATAAGTTTTTCAGGAGATCCCTTGACATATATCCAGCTATTTTTTTCTTCATCCTGATGCAATGTTGCCATAAACCTTTCTTCAGATTCGAAGGGGATGGTGTCAACTCTTTGCATGTAGAATTTTCCGGCTTTAGATGCAGATACAAGAAGTGCTCCTTCAGTGGGATCGCCATCTATCCCACCTTCTTCTCTCAGGTAAGCGTCATTACACAGTGCTCCGGCTTTGAGCGTTTCCATTAATGCGGGATGCTCAAGCGGATCGATTTTCTTCCCCTGAAGTTCGAAATCTCCTTCTGTTTTATATCCCACACCGGTCACATCGAACTTCCCTTCTAAAGTGTGGATATTCCTTACCGTCATTTCGTTCTTGGTAAGCGTACCGGTCTTGTCAGAACAGATTACTGTGGCCGAACCAAGGCTTTCAACAGCGGGCATTGTCCGGATTATTGCATTTTGGGATGCCATTCGCTTTATTCCGAATGCCAGGGAGATGGTAATGAGTGCAGGCAGTCCTTCAGGAATGGCTGCAACCGCCAGGCTCACAGAGGCGAAGAATATGTCCAGATTATCGAATCCCCTGAGCCTTCCGATAATAAATGTCAGTATTGCCAGTCCCAGGATCACAACAGCAAGTGTTTTTCCCATCTGGTCGATAGTCCTGACAAGAGGTGTTGAGATCTTCTTTGTTTTACTGATGAGTTCTGATATTTTTCCGATCTCACTTTCAGAACCCGTAGCAACCACAATTCCAAGACCGCTTCCCTGAGTTACCAGTGTGCCTCCAAATGCAATGTTCTTCTGCTCTGCAAGTGGAAGGCCTTTGGTCTCTATGGGATCGATGTTCTTCTCCACAGCTGTGGATTCACCGGTAAGCATGGATTCGTCTATACGAAGGTTCTTTGCGTACATCAGTCGCAGGTCTGCAGGGATCCTATCTCCTGCTTCCATTATTGCGATATCGCCTGCAACAAGTTCCCGGCTATGTATTATCATCCTTTGCCCGTCCCTTAGGATGCTTGTTTCGGGGACAAGCATCTTTGCAAGGGACTCAAGTGCATTTTCAGCTTTCCTTTCCTGAATGAAACCAATTACAGCATTGGCAAGGATAACACCGAGGATCACTGCCATATCTGCATATTCCTTGAGAATGAATGTGACAAGTGAGGCTGCAAGAAGTACATATATAAGTGGGCTTGCGAACTGTCTTGCAAATCGATGAAGAGAACTCTCTTTTTCTTTTACCTCAACTTCATTGAACCCATACTTTGAAAGTCGAATTTGTGCCTCTTCAGCAGTAATACCATCTTCATCGGTGTCCAGTAAGGTAAGAACCTCATCGACAGGAACACGATACCATTTGATCTCCCCACTCATAGGTAATCATGTGTAATTGTAGGATGATATTCTTTTTGGTTTTTTGATGGAAAGGATTTACTTTTTTGGAAGTGATTTTCTTTATTTAATTATTTTGAAGACTTTGAATTCATATTAATTTGAATTTATATCTTTTGAGAAATGGTGCTGTGCATATTGATATTGTTTCAAAATTATTTTTTATGAAAGGATATATATGGTTTTAATAACATAGATTTAATTGGCAAGACTACATCTATCCAAAGTTGCAAGAATGTAGGGTGGGAACTTCTTTATTAATATGGGGGGAGTGTTGAGTTGCATTATAAAGCCATTTGGTTTTACTTTGTCTTAATGATCGCAACATTTTTTTTGTCTTTGTCAGTAGGTATTGCTACGGCTGAAGCCTTTGAGAACATAGATGAAAAAGATGCCAGAGCAATATATGTGCTGAGGGACCTTGAAAGATCATTTACGTTCAGGAATGAAGCCCTTGACATCACTTATATAAATATAACAACAGATTTGAATGTGGGTAATGTAGAGGCAATAGTGGAATCTCTGAAATCGACCTCTTCAATGGTATCAACTCCTCCGGAAGGAAATGTTTATAAGAACATCAATATCTGGGTTGGTGATAGTAAGCTTAAGTACAGGCTGATAACTTCGGAGGTAGGATTCAGGGTGAATCGTACCTGGCTGGAAGATAACAATGTTTCTGATCAGTCTGTAAAACTAACTATTTATCGCAGTGGTAACTGGAATACTCTACCCACAGAAAAGATAGATGAGGATGGTGAGTACGTCTACTATGAGGCGAATACCTCAGGTGATCTGCGTACACACTTTGCAATAGTTGAATATTTGGGAAATGAACAAGTTTCATTGGATGCCGGCGAAGGATCTGTTGCTGAGGAAAATCTGGATCTCTATTCTGTAAATAGGGAATCTGAATTAGATTTGGAAGGTAATGGAGACATTGGTGAAAGTGGATCAGGAGAAGCAACTCTCTCGGATGTAAATATGTTGTTGTTTGCAATACCTATACTTATGGTGCTTGTAGTGTTATCTACTTCATATGTTGGAATGACAAAAGGGGATCATATCAAAGTGAGGGATGGGTCTGCTAACTTTTTTGATGAGATAAAAGTTACAGAAGAATCTGATTCGGAAACTGCTTCAGATAGTACAAATGTGCAGGAAAGATCTGATAAGTCTGCCGAAAGAATACCTCATGTTCAGGTAAATGAAGTACAGCCAGTTGATATTAAACAAAAGCTCAAAAAGATGGAAGAATCGGGAATTCTCTCGGATGTACTTCATAAGGGCAAAAAATAAATCAGAGCTATATGCTCCAATTTTCTACCAAAGATCAGTGTATTTATCAATCAAAATTAGTATGTCTCTTTTGATGAATCTTGGTAATTTTAAAAACAACTAAAAAACGTCTGCTTATTTTCACTGGTAAAGGTGAAGTTCATTAAATATTATATATGACTTTGTCATTATAGAAATAAATTAACTAAAATTATAGCTTTATAATATTGCAAGACTGTATGGTAGGTACGTCTTTGTTAATATAAGAGGGTTAAATTGCAAAGAAAAACGATTTGTTTCTTGATTATTTTTTTAGTGGTGGCAATGTTATTCCCGATCTTAGCATCTGCTTCAGGATCATCACTGCCAAAAAATACTACTGGAAATAGTTTTGATCATAGCAGCAGTTACAGTTCTGCTACTTCTAATGATGGAAGATATATTTTGCTTAAAGCTGCACAATTCAATACGGAAGAGGATGTTTTTGTTTCCAGTCTGACATCTACAGAAAGCATTTCTTTATCAGGGTCCGGTGAATATTATATCGTTCAGTTCAGTGGATCTATACTTGAGGAGTGGAAACAGGATTTAAGGGATACTGGTGCAACTATTTTTGATTATGTTCCAAACAATGCCTTTATTGTAAGCATGAACTCCTCAGTGAAAGCAGAGGTTGAGAGTCTGGATTCTGTACAATGGATTGGTCTTTATTACCCATCATACAGAATAAGCCCTTCCTTATCCTCGATTTCAAGTGAGTTCGATTAGATAGAGATACTTGTTATTCTCTTCCATGCAGAGGATAATGGGCGTATTTTAAATGAGATCATCGGACTGGGTGGTGAAATTGTTGATAATTCAGGGGATATAATAAGGGTCAGGATCGACGTTACAAAAATATCAGATATTGCAGCTATCAAAGGAGTTAGCTGGATAGAAGAATACCACCACCCTGTTTTATTGAACGATATTGCAGCTGGTATAATCAACGTTCCTTATGTTCAGGATACACATGGATTGAATGGAAGCGGTCAGGTCATAGCAGTGGCAGACACTGGCTTGGATACAGGTTTTAATGATGGCGCAATGCATGATGATCTTGAAGGACGGATCGATGCATTGATAGATCTCTCTGGTAATGGTGCAGCAGACATTTTCAGTGGACACGGAACTCATGTTGCAGGATCTGTCCTTGGAAATGGTTCAAACTCTAATGGCCAATTCAAGGGGATGGCACCAGAAGCACATCTTGTTTTTCAGGCGGTTGAAGACCAATATGAACGTCTTAGTGGAATTCCTACACATCTTTCAAGCCTTTTTCAGCAAGCATATGATCGAAATGCAAGAATTCATACAAATAGTTGGGGATCTTCGGACCATGGTCAATATACCTCTTATTCACAGGATGTTGATCTTTTCACATGGGAGCATCCGGATATGTTGATCTTGTTTTCTGCTGGTAATGATGGTGTTGATTCAAACTCTGATGGAGTAATAGACCTTGATTCTATAGGATCCCCTGCAACAGCAAAAAATTGTCTTGCAATAGGTGCATCCGAGAACTACAGGCCGGATATGTCTGATACATATGGTGACAGAAAGTCATTTCTTTGGGCTACTGAACCAATATACAGTGACAAAATGGCAGATCATAGCGAAGGAATTGCAGCATTCAGCAGTAGGGGTCCTACTGATGATGGGCGTATCAAACCTGATGTAGTAGCACCTGGAACATATATCATATCGACTAGGTCAAGCGTGGCAACTGGACAATTGTGGGGGGATTATGATCCTTATTACCGTTATAGTGGTGGCACAAGTATGTCTACCCCGATAGTTGCGGGTTCTGCTGCACTTGTAAGGCAATATTATGTAGAATATGAAAACATAGCACCCTCTGCAGCCTTACTTAAAGCTACAATAATAAACGGTGCTTATGATATGGCTCCCGGCCAATATGATGGTGTACAGGAGATACAAGTGCATCCTGATGCAGCGCAAGGATGGGGCCGTGTGGATATCGTGGAATCACTTTTTCCAACGTTTCCTCGCAAAATATATTTCAATGATACTTCCAGTACAGTCAGCTTAAATACATCTGAATCCTGGGATATTAATTATTACGTTGGTAGCAGCTCTGTCCCCCTCAAAATAACGCTCGTTTGGACTGATTATCCTGGATCTATAAATGCTGCAGTTGAGTTAACCAATAATTTAGATCTAGTGGTAAGAAGTCCTTATGATACCTATTTAGGAAATGGGGGGAGCCAGCCCGATGCTATAAACAATGTAGAACAGGTTGAATTGTTATCTCCAGATACTGGCTGGTATACGATAACAGTGAATGGAACAAACGTCCCACAAGGACCACAGCCATTTGCAATTGTTATGTCCGGAGTATTTGGTAATGATTCTATTGCTCCTTCCAGCATAAGCGATCTTAATGCTCTACCCAGTGAAACCTGGATCAACTGGAGCTGGACAAATCCTTCTGATACTGATTTTGATCATGTAGAACTTTATTTTGATGGAGTTTTAAAGTTGAACAGCAGTTCAACTTATTATAATGCTACACACCTCACTGCAAACACAAGTTATGAATTAAGCACAAGGAGTGTCGATTATTTTGGTAATATCAATTCCAGTTGGATCAATTCCAGTGTGAACACCACTGCCGATATCACTGCTCCTTCCAGTATAACAGGTCTTTTTGGCACTCCTGGGGAAACCTGGATCAACTGGAGCTGGACCAATCCTTCTGATCCGGACTTTTCTCATGTAGAACTTTATCTTAATGGAGTTTTAAAGTTGAACAGCAGTTCAACTTATTATAATGCTACATATCTCACTGCAAACACAAGTTATGAATTAAGCATCAGGACCGTTGATAATGTCGGTAACATCAATGGCAATTGGATAAACTCTACTGTAAGCAACGACATCACTGCTCCTTCCAGTATAACAGGTCTTGGTTTCACTTCCGGAGAATCGTGGATCAACTGGAGCTGGTCCAATCCTTCTGATCCGGATTTTTCTCATGTTGAGGTCTACCTTGATGATATTTTCAAATTGAACACTAGTTCAACTTATTATAATGCTACACATCTTGCTGCAATTACCAGTTATGAATTGAGCACCAGGACCGTTGATAACGTCGGTAACATCAATGGCAATTGGATAAATTCCAGTACAAGTACCACTGCTGATACCACTGCTCCGTCCAGTATAACAGGTCTTGTTGACACTTCTGGAGAATCGTGGATCAACTGGAGCTGGACTAATCCTTCTGATTCAGATTTTGATCATGTAGAACTTTATTTTGATGGAGTTTTAAAGTTGAACAGCAGTTCAACTTATTATAATGCTACATATCTCACTGCAAACACAAGTTATGAATTAAGCACCAGGACCGTTGATAGTGTCGGTAACATCAATGGCAATTGGATAAATTCCAGTACAAGTACCACTGCCGATACCACTGCTCCTTCCAGTATAACAGATCTTGGTTTTACTTCTGGAGAATCGTGGATCAACTGGAGCTGGACCAATCCTTCTGATCCGGACTTTTCTCATGTTGAGATCTACCTTAATGATATTTTCAAATTGAACACTAGTTCAACCTTCTATAATGCTACTGGTCTTAATTCTGGTACCATTTACAAGTTTAGTACAAGGACTGTTGATAGCGTCGGTAACATCAATGGCAATTGGATAAATTCCAGTACAAGTACCACTGCCGATACCACTGCTCCGTCCAGTATAACAGATCTTGGTTTTACTTCTGGAAAATCGTGGATCAACTGGAGCTGGACCAATCCTTCTGATCCGGACTTTTCTCATGTTGAGATCTACCTTAATGATATTTTCAAATTGAACACTAGTTCAACCTTCTATAATGCTACTGGTCTTAATTCTGGTACTAGCTATAAGTTTAGTTCAAGGACTGTTGATAACGTCGGTAACATCAATGGCAATTGGATAAATTCAACGAGTACAACCTCCTCGCAAAGTTCTGTTGTTTCAACATCCCGCAGTAGCTCTTCTGGGGGTGGAAGCACTGCCACAAGCGAAGATTTCGAGAACATAGCTGTGAAAGAAGTTTCCTCTAAATTTGTTGTTATTAATCAGGAGGTGCCTTTTACATTTACAAATGATGAAATCGACATAACTTACATTAATATATCAACAAGTGTAACCGTAGGTGAAGTAAAGGCAATTGTAGAATCTCTTAAATCATTTTCATCTTTAGTATCAAAACCAGCAGAAGGAATGATATATCAGAATATTAATATCTGGGTGGGCAATGCTGGTTTGAAGTCTCATCTCATAATCTCAAATGTGGGTTTTAGGGTTGACAAGTCATGGCTTATTGGGAGTGGTGTTTCAGAACACTCTATGAAATTGACTATTTATCAAAACGGTAACTGGTATATTTTGCCAACGGAAAAGGTTGCTGAGGATCAAATATACGTTTATTATGAGGCATCTACTTCAGGTGATTTACTCTCACCTTTTGCAATAGTAGGGTATATGGGGAGTGAATCCATTTCAGCAAATGCCGGGAAAACTGTTGTTGAAGGGGATAAAAATCCTGATTCTGTGGGGAGCAATCAAACATTAGACTCTTCAGAAAATGGTAGTAGTGGTGCAATATATGAACCTAATGAAAAAAACATTGCAGTTCCGAGCATGAGCTTTTTACTCTGTGGATTATTTATATTTGTGTTAATATCCTTCTTCTACATTTTTTCCAGACGATGAAGATGATCAGAATAATTTGTATTACATTTTACGATTCTACATTTTTTCTGGAAAATTAAGCTCACCTAGCTGATATTGAACAAAAGATCAAAAAATAAAAAATCAGAAAACTTTTTAATACTTTAATAAAAACCATAACTGGCTATAAATTATATTTTACAAAAAAGGTAATTTTATATGCCTATAATCTATTAAAATATAAGCGGCAAAAAAGTCCTTGATCCAGACTTAATTTTCCGAATCCATACCTTTTTTGTAGATAAGATTCTCGATCCTTTTCCGATCTGAAATATCGCAGAAACTTATCAGAACACCTATCAATTTGTCGTTCTCGCCTTTAATGGGTGATCCGATGATATCGACAGGGATTCTTGTGTTGTTCTTTGTAACCAGAAGTGTCTGGCTTGCAAGCCCATAGAACATGCCTTCGCGAATAACTTTCTCAACGGGATCCTCAGCGGCTTTACCGGTTTCTTCACTTTCGACATAGAATATGTCCTTTAATGGCTTTCCAAGTACATCATCTTGCTTCCAGCCGGTAAGTGCTTCTGAAAAAGGGTTCATGAACTTAATGTAACCATCCTGGTCAGTAGCGATCATTGCATCGCCGGTGTTGTTTAGTATTGCAGTAAGCCATTTCTGACTTTCCTTTAATTTACTTTCCATCTCATGCTTGTAAAGAGCGATCTCGATGTTGGTGCGAAGTTCACTTTCCTCGAAGGGTTTGAGTATATAACCAAAAGGTTCTGTCAACTTTGCTCTTTGCATAATGGTTTCATCGGCATAAGCAGTGATGTAGACAAGAGGTATTTCGTAGTCGATATGGATATGGTTTGCAGCTTCCACACCGTCCATTCCATCCTTTAACATAATGTCCATCAGAACAAGGTCCGGTAAATTCTGTTGTGAATTTTCCAGGATCTTAAGGGCTTCCCTGCCACTGTATGCTGGAACTATATCATAATCGTATGATAGGTATGCAGTAAGCAATTCGACATTATCAGGTTCATCGTCGACTACAAGTATTTTGGTTCTACCATTCTCAGCCATATTAACACCTAATGGACAGGGTTTCGGATTCAAAATCATTAATGTTCATACGATCACTGTTATAATACATCGGTTTTCAGTAAGCGATTTATATTTGAACCTTTCAATCATTATTGTAATGAACAATATATAATCATTACTATTTTATGATTTAGTTATGATGAATATCGCTATTCTTGCTTTTTTATCCTACAATGCTCATATTTGATATTCTCAGTGATGGTGCAATTGTTCCACCAACTTTGCGAACATCGGCTCCAGCACCGGTTATATTATTGAGCATTTCAAAGATATTGCCTGAAAGCATAAGGGACTTGATAGGTTTGCCTATTTGTCCATCCTTTATTGTGAAGGCGTTCCTGGCTTCTACTGAGAAGTCTCCTGAAATAGCATTTGCAGTATGGGCACCTATAACCGTGTTGATAAAGACACCTTCTTCAGTTTCAGCTATTACGTCACTTTGAGGGTAATCTATGATCAGATTACGTGAACCTACTGAAGGCGTAGAAGCATAGGAGTGGCGTGTACCATTTCCTGTACTGCTGGTATCATCCTTTCCTGCAGTATAGTTATCATAGAGGTAGGACCTGAAAATACCTTTATCGATGATCTCTGTGCGCTGGGATGGGGTTCCTTCTTCATCGGAGATGGATGTTTCAATACCAGCATGAAGGGTACCATCGTCTACTATTGTGAGCTCTGATGTGGCAATTTCTTCATCGATCTTGCCTATCAGTGATGACCTTCCCTTTTGTACATTATCGGCATCAAGGGATGGTTCAAACGTATTTCCAAGGATGTCGGAAAATGCGAATGGATGAAGTATAACATTCGTTTTCTGAGGCTCAATGGATATGCCGTTCTGTGATCTGATGGCAAGATCTGAAGCATTTTTACCTATGTTGAACGTATCAATGTCAAGGAAACGTGATACCTCAAAATCATAGGCTGTGGAGATGTCTCCTTCTGTTGTGATTACATCTACGAAACCGGAGACTCCGGTACCTTCATCAATTACCTCAACACCGTTGGTGTTCATTATCATTTGTTTGCTGATAGTTGTGGAGAAACTCCCTGAGGTCGTGTTAATGTTTGGTATTGACAACGCACCATTGATCATTTCACCTGTCAGTGAAATACACTCGTCCAGCCCAAGCTCCTCTATCTTTTTGTCAAAGGTTCCTGAAACTTTCGGATATTTTGAATTTGAAGGCAGTGATCTCCAGTCCGGATCGCTTTCTCTTATTTTTGCAGAAGCTACAGCTACTTTTACAGTTTCATCAATACTTTCCACGATATTTGTGCTTGCAAAACCTACTGCACCGTTGACAATAGTTCGAATTCCAATACCCTGACTGCTTCTGTCTTTTGCGGATTCGATCGTGTTCTTCTTTATATCTGCAGTTATGGACCGGCTGTGTATGATAAAAACTTCAGCTTCATCGGCACCCAGTTGTTCAGCTATTTTCAGTGTTTTTTCAGCAAGGTCGAACATTTCAGGCACCTCCTACAAGTGCTTTTGAAATTGATATGTGTGGTGAACCATCCGAGACCGGTGCAAGCTGACCGCCTTTACCACATCTTCCCGAATGCATCTTAAGGTCGTTTCCGACAAGTGTGACATTATTAAGGATCTCAAGTGTTTTGCCGGAAAGGGATACATCGCGAAGCAATGTGGTCACTTCCCCATTCTCTATAAGATAACCTTTTTCGGCATTGAACTGGAATATCCCTTCACCTGTATTGACCTGACCGCCACGTGAGCCGGTAAGGTACATGCCGTCTCTGACATCTTCCAGCATCTCGTCAAAATTGGAATCGCCATTGTCAATGTAAGTATTGCTCATCCTTACGATAGGTTCAGAATATCCCTGTGCACGACAGTTCCCGGGTTCTCCACCAAGGGCTGCTGCAGTTTCCCTTGAGTGTATGTATGAGTTTAAGATACCATCTTTTATGATGGTGGTCTTTGAGGACGTGACCCCTTCAGAATCAAAGGGGTAGTACCCGTATTCATGAATGGTAGGGTCATCGATTATGTTAATAAGTGGTGAAGCGATCTGTTCTCCGATGCGTCCTTCAAGTATGGAGCTTCCTTCAAGTACGAGGTCTGCTTCAGATGCATGCCCGACGGCTTCATGGGCAAACACGCCTGCAAGTTCCGGGTCGAGTATAACGGGAAGTGTTCCGCCTTTTGCCTGTTTTGCACCAAGTAGCTCCACAGCAGTTCTTCCTGCGGATTCGGCGAGAGCAAAGACATCGTTCTTCTCAAAAAGTTCATAGCCGGAAACTCCGAAACGGCTTTCCCTGCCTACCTGGTAGGCTCCGCCTTCGCTGGCAACTGCACTGATAGCGAATCCGGTCCTTATAAGATCGTATTCACAATCAATACCTTCGGAATTGATGTATTGCACTTTGACAGAAGCTTCAGAATAAACTGCAGAGGTGCTGCTAATTCCATCTATCCTTGCATGACTGTCTATGTCTTTTAACAACTGGACCTTATCTTCGATTGGAATATCCTTTGGATCAATAGTTGCAACCGGGAGGTCTTTAACTAAAGGTTCTTCCGTGGATTTGAGCTCAACCTTGTCTTTTGGGGAGATGTTGTTCATCTGCTGTGCAAGCTCTGAAGCCGAACTGATGGCATCTTTAATATCAAAGTTCCCCTCAGCTGTAGTAAATCCCCAGGATCCTCCGCATAATGCGCGAACTCCACATCCCCTGCTGTAATTTACCGAGATCTCTTCTATATTGCCATTATCAAGGACGATCGAGGTAGATGTACCATCGATCACCCTGGCGTCGTAAAAACAAACTTCAGACATTGTCGCTACCTGTGGTCTGTTCACTTTCAGTCATCTTAATAGCATTCATTTCTGTCAGCTTCCTGAGTTTCTTAATAATGCCTGCTTTGTCTTCACCTACAAGACTATGTTCGATGACCTCTGCAATTGTTGTTACAGGTATGATCTCAACCATATCTCTATAGTTCTCCTCGATAAGGACATCGGCTTCGTTGGATTTTGGAATAATTACCTTCTTGATGCCTGCCTGTGCTGCAGCTTCTATCTTGTAGGTAGCACCGCCTATTGGCAGTACGTCTCCTCTGACAGAAAGAGAGCCTGTCATTGCAACGGTCTGGTCGATAGGGATGTTTTCCATTGCAGATATAACAGCAGTTGCAATTGATATTGATGCACTGTCTCCTTCAACACCTTCATAGGTTCCAATGAACTGGATATGAATGTCGTTATTGATCACGTTCTCTCCGGTTACGTTCTTGATGACCGCTGAAACGTTCTGCACAGCTTCCTTTGCTATATCTTTCAGCATACCAGTGGCAATAACGTGTCCTTGGCCAGTAGATTGTGTCGGTGTTACTTCTGCCATGATCGGAAGCACAATGCCGGAATCTCCGCCCATTACCGCAAGTCCGTTGACCCTGCCGACAGCTGCTCCGACCTTGGTAAAGAGCTGGTAGTCCTTACGCCTTTCAAGATAGCTGTCTGCGAGTTGTTGCTCAATTGAACGTGCGATTTTCTTAGCTGCAAGAACATGCTTTGCAGTTGTGATCTCTGCGTTCTCGGAGTGAGCAATGTCACCGGCAACCCTGATAAGTCCTCCAAGGTCACGGAACTTAAGGGTAAGATGGCCTTTTCTTCCTGCTCTTCTTCTTGCTTCCCTGATCACTTCATTTACCGCATCTTTATCAAATGAAGGGATGTGTCCATCTCGTGCAACTTCCTGTGCTACAAAGCGGACAAGTGTCTTCCTGTTCTCAAGAGTATCTTCCATTGAATCTCTCATGAAGACCTCGTATCCATATCCCTTGATACGTGAGCGCAGTGCAGGATGCATCTTTTCCATGGCATCGAGGTTACCTGCTGCTACCATGATGAAGTCACATGGGACTGGTTCTGTCTTTACAAGTGCACCGGAACTGCGTTCGGACTGACCTGTAATAGCATATTCCTTCTCCTGTAATGCTGTGAGGAGGCTTTGCTGTGATTCAAGTTTTAATGTGTTGATCTCGTCAATGAAAAGCACACCTTTGTGTGACTTGTGGATGTCTCCGCTCTCAACCCTGTCGTGGGATGGTGTTTCAAGTCCGCCTGACTGGAACGGGTCGTGTCTGACATCTCCAAGGAGTGCACCAGCGTGTGTTCCTGTTGCATCGATGTATGGTGCGTGGTCTTTCTGGTAATTTGAAACGATGAGCTTTGGTATCATCATTTCTTCTTTTGGCATGAACTGTCTTGTCAACATAAGTATCATGATAGCTGCAATGATACCCCAGAGCAACTGACCAACATAGAATGAATACATCACAATACCAAATACAAGGAACATCATCAGCATATTGCGTGACTGTGCTTTCTTGCGTGATTCCATCTTATGGGCTAACACGATCTCCCTGCCTTTACCGGCAGGCACTTCCCTGATCTTTGGATTGTTATTGTCCTCAAGATTAGGATATGTCATTATATCTTCAAGTTCTTCCTTTGGCAAAAGTTCAGCCATTGCCTTTGCGAGCATTGATTTTCCGGTACCAGGTGTACCTATCATCATTACATGACGCCTTTGGCTAGCTGCTTTCTTTACAACTTCAACGGCGTGGTCCTGCCCGATGACCTGATCGATCAGTAATTCAGGTACATCTATTGAATTTGTAGTGTTAAAATCTTCACCGAATAGTTCGGCTTCTTCATTAGGAGTCATTTCGTTGTCCATGGTTAACTCACATTTTAACAGTATGATATGCAGATTAACAGTATGATATGCAGATTAACAGTATGATATGTAGATATTCACAGCAAATATGCACTAATGTAATTGTTTCGAGAATTTTTCTATATTATAGTAGAGGCATTCAACTAAATATATTTAACTATTTCAGTCCGGTCTGAAAGCTATGGCTCGATATGTTTTTAGTTGGTTTTGTATGCTCGATAAAAGTAATTTGTTTGCCTAAAATTATGCTGGATCTTTTGGGAATCATGTACCTCAATGAAATATCGTTTCGTGACAAAAATAAAATAAAATATATGCAAAAATAATATGAAATATATGCAAAATAATAGAATCCATTAAAGAATATTTAGGGACAAATGATTGCTTTTCTAATCTATTTCTTTTCCCTTTAATTCCTTTTAAAATAGAGTTTCATTATATTTCATTAATTTTTGTTGTAGTTATTAACTTTGATTGAATTGATCATTCAATAAGATCGAGGATCCTTATTGCAAGTTTTGCAGCATTTGCACCGTTATCGATACCAACGCTGGCAACAGGTACTCCTGGTGGCATCTGTACAACTGAGAGCAATGCATCAAGTCCGCCAAGCTTTGCACTGACAGGTACGCCGATAACAGGTTTCATTGTCTTGGAAGCAATGACTCCCGGAAGTGCAGCGGATAGTCCTGCAATAGCAATGTAGACCTTTGCATCACTGCCGGCGATGTGATCTTCAAGTTTATCAGGGTCTCTGTGTGCGGAAATAACATTTACTTCAAAGGAGTATTTTGTTTCTTCCAATACTTTTGTAACACGGTTTGCAATTGCGTGATCTGATTCAGAGCCCATTAATACTGAAATATCTACCATTTTTATCTCCATTAGGGGAGGTTCCCTTCCCCACTAAGTTCATGTTGGCGCTCAATGCTCATCCTGATAAGGATCTCAAAGATCTCTTTGACAGCGCCGGAATCAAGGTTTTTTTCGGTTGCAATGTTAGCAGCTCTGTCAAGAACAACATGGTTTTGCGTATCATCATTGATAGCTCTGTGTTCTTGCCTTTTGCTTTCCAACACATCATTTGCAAGATCGGTGCGTTCCGCGATCAGTTTTATGATCTCGTTATCGATCCTCTCGATCTTGCTGCGAACTTCATCTATTGCGGTCATGTTTACCCACGAAATTAAAGTTTTATTAAACCTTCATTATTAATCTTGGTATTTATCACTTTTCCGGTAGTGCCACACTCTTCCCATATCTTTATAAGTTCGTTTGCCATATTTTTATCAACAAGTGCAGAATATGCGGGACCTGTGCCCGATAAACTAACTCCTTTTACGCCGATCTTCAGGGCTTCCATCATTATATCAGTACTGAACCCAAGTGCTCCGCAATAGAGGAATCCGTTAAGCGTCATGGCTTTTTCATATTCCTCTTCAAGTGCAAGCTCATAAGCCATATCGACCCAGGGTGCGATAAGCTCAGAGTTATGAACATTGGTCTGTGAACTGAAAGATTGCCTGTCGGGTGCAAAGATAATTACATCCATCTCTTTCTCGGTGCGTTTGATAAGTTCGTTCTTCCTGTTGTCCGTAACAACGATCCCGCCAAAAAAAGAGGCACAAGCATCATCAAGAGCACCTGTGATAGTAACGCCTGCATCCTTTGCTGCCCTTACTCCAAGATGTACTGCATCCATGGGTTCCATTGTCTCGCCAATGGCATCAAGGGTTGCAAGAATGGTTGCATTTGCAGCCGCACTGCTGCTTTTCAGTCCGCTTGCCAGCGGCACTTCACTGCTTGTGTGGACAGTGCCTCCCATCTCAATATCAAAATGCTCAAGGACAAGTTCCACTGACCTTTCGATCAGTGTAGTGTCACCCTGCGGCACATTTTCAATAGTGCCGCTTATTTTTGAGCTGTTGTTTGTAAGTTCAACATCTGCAAAGGTCTTCAGGTCAACTCCGAAAGCTGCTCCTTTCCATGTTGCAATTGCATTAATGATGGTTCCTGCACCGAGTGCATAGGCATGTCCTGTTAGTGTCATATCAAATTCCCGAGACTAGAATACGGGATGTTGATATTTAAGGGTATGACTTACTTCTTCAATTCAGCAATACCCAGGAAAGCATACTTCGTCTCCAGTGGAATTCCTGTATTTAACGGATTGATCACCTTTTTGGTAACTTCGATGTTGATATTACCATCTTCAAGTTCTGCATCTCGCATGTAATCCATTACCAGCTTGTTGCCAAGTTCTTCTGCATAGACCACTGCTTCATCGTAGTTGCTCATCTCATCCTTTCCAAGAGGGGAGAAAACAGATATAGAGGTTGGCTTGAGGTTGTATTTGGATTCACCGAAGGTGACCCTGATAAGGATCTCTATTCTTTTCACACCTTTTCCTGCAAGAGCCCCAACTGCATTTCCTACTTCCGCATGTTCAGGTAGCAGTATCTTTGCATCCACGAACTTCTTGATTTCTTCGGTATATGCACGGACAGGTCCACCGAGGAGTACTACCGGGACATCGGCTTTGAATCCGGCGAAGAAGTCCCCGTCAAGACCTTTCTCTATCTCTTTTGCATCCACGGTTTCCATCAGGTAGGAAAGGAGATTTAATGCCATGTTCTTTGCTACTTTCTTTTTGATCTCAAGGCAGAGATCCTTTACTTCCATATCTGCAAAGATGCACATTTGTTCTGCACCGAGGATCGATGCTTCGGTATTCCATTCGTTGTAATCTCCAAGCACATGCAATGCATCGGTAGGTGTGAATCCGATGGTCTGTATAAGTCTTTTCTGTATCAGGCTGTCAAGAAGCATTGGGGAAGGCAGTATTCTTCTTTCCAGGTATATTTCACTGACAGCAAGTGGTTCGTCCCCGATCCTGTTTAGAAGTTCCTCTTCCCTTTGGGTCAGTTCTATAGGTTTTTGTTCTGTCCTGATAAAGAACTTCGTTGGCTGGACGTTCTCACTAAGCTTTAGTCTTGAAATTGATTGTCCCTGTTTCAGCTTCTTGATGATCCTTGGATATTTTGTAGCTGCAACACACAGTGGAACCACCCTTCTTGGCCCGATACTGAGCACATGGTTCATGACCCATACATGACTGTCTCCGCCCATTGCAGAGGTTTCCATCTTAATGGCTTCTACTTTGGTCTGCCACCCTCCTACAATGGCACCAGTATCAGATATCTGTGGTAATCCGTTGACCGTCAGGGAAACATCGGTGCTTGTGCCGCCTACATCGATCACCACGCAGCTTGGTTCCTTTGACAGGTAAGCTGCACCCACAAGGCTGGCGGCAGGTCCTGTAAATATTGATTCTATAGGATGTTTGAGGGCTTCATTCATTCCTACGATGGAGCCATCACATTTCAACATCATGAGTTTTGCATTTATTCCACGGCGCTCAACCTCAGAAGCGACTGTTTTCATGAACTGGTTGGCAATTGGAAGCAACTGGGCGTTCAGGAATGCTGTTATCCCTCTGTCATATGCACCCAGTGACTGGGATAGCTCGTGTCCGCAGATCACAGGCATTCCGGTAATCTCTGTGATGACTTCTTTTACCTTAAGTTCATGTTCGGGATTTCTCACACTGAAATAAGATGAAACGGCAAATGCTGATACTTTGTTCTTTACAGCCTCGACGAACTCTTCGACCGAATCAAGGTCTAACGGTTCGACCTCATTGCCGCCGGAGCTGTGTCCTCCATTCACAGAGATGTAGTACTTAATTGCCGAATTCTTTGGGGTGTCTGTTTTTCCTACAAGAATAAGTCCCACGGGATAGCCGGTCTTTTCCAGAATTGTGTTGGTTGCCAGGGTGGTGGATACTGATACAAGTTTGACCTGTTTTAGAATGGATTGGTCAAGTCCGTCAAAAGCGTTCTGTATGCCTGGCAAAAGGTCAGGATAGGTAGTCCTTGCTTTTGTAGAATCAATGATCTTTCCGTCCGCGTCGCTGATGAGAACGGCGTCGGTGTAAGTTCCTCCTGCATCAATACCAAGACTATATTTCATGATCTTATTCCTTTATTGTGAATTTATTTTTTGTTTTTTAATGTGGTCTGCTTGCCAGTACCACATAAAGCTTAGCTTCCACGTGTTAATCAATATTAGAATCGTTAGTCAGCTAAGTAGCTGATAATTACTACTATATGAACATTCGGATTTTGTTATGGACTTTAAGAAGTTCGATGTTACTCGAACTTGCTTAATGTCCTTTCTTTCAGCTTGTCGCAGGATCTCCGGGAAATCGGTGGATATTTTTCCATTCCTGTTGATTTTCAGATCTCTCGTTTCGGTGTGCCGATACCTACGAAAACAAGTTTTGTTTCCAGTGGCAGGCTGTCACCGTGCATTGTGATATCGTTCCTTGTTACTTCTATACGTACATCCTCTGCATCCAGTCCGGCTTCCTTCATGTATCCCAGAACAAGTTCTCTTCCAATCTTATCTGCATATTTGAGAGCTTCCGGGTGTGTCTGAAAGATCTCACGCTGGCCTTGCACGAACACGATATTACTTATCTTCGATTTCTTTCTTACATTCTTGATAAGTATCTCGATCCTTTTGATACCCTTTCCTACAAGTGCTCCTGCTGCATTTCCAACTTCGGAATGCTCAGGAAGTATAACATCTGCGTCTATCAGCTTTCTGACATCTTCCACATAAGCCCTTACAGGTCCGCCCAGGAGTACTACGGGGATGTCAAGTTTGAACTTGGTGTGATGATCACCTTCAATGACCTTTCTGATCTCCTCGGGATGTACATCTTTCAAAAGATAGGACATAAGGTAAATGGCCATATTCTTGGCTACTTCATTTTTGACCTGCTGGCAGAATTCACCCTTGTTCTGGTGCGTCATGCGTCCGAGTATTGTGGCGGCAATGTTAGAGGCTTCAGCATTCCATTCATTGTAGTCCCCGAGCACATGTAGTGCATCGGTTGGAGTGAATCCGATAGCTTGTATAAGCCTTTTCTGAATGAGCAGGTCAAGAAAGACCGGTGAAGGAAGTTTATCCAGGAAAATACCACTTATGGAAACCGGCTCATCTCCAATCCTGTCATAGATCTCCTTTTCAGATGGGGAAAATTCCGATGTAGGTTCCTTTCCTGATCGAATAAAGAATTTAGTGGGCTGTATATTATCGCTCAGCAGCATTCTTGAGGGCACTCTTGCCGTTTTAAGCCTTTCTATCAGCGATGGATACTTTGTTGCAGCAACACATAGTGGTATTACCCTTCGTGGGCCAATGTTAGGTTTCTGGTTCTTGATCCAGATGTGGCTATCTCCACCCATTGCAGAGGTTTCCATGCGAATGGCCTTGACCTTTGTCTGCCAGCCACCGACCACTGCTCCCTCATCACAGAGTTCCGGCAGTTCATTTTCTATCATAGATACATCTGTACTTGTACCTCCGACATCAATGACTGTACATGTCTTCGCTTTGCTAAGGTATGCTGCACCGACAAGACTTGCTGCGGGACCTGAGAAGATCGATTCAATAGGTTTTTCTTTTGCTTCATCGATACCGACCACGGAACCGTCACATTTGAGCATAAGAAGCCTTGCGTTTATGTTTCTTCTGTCCATCTCACCAATGATCGTCTCTATGAAATGATCTGTTATTGGGATCAGTTGTGCGTTAAGGTATGCTGTGATGCCACGATTGTATGCACCAAGATCCTGGGAGAGCTCATGTCCGCAAACGCTTGGCAGCCCTGTCAATTCTTTGATCAGTTCTTTGATCTGAAGTTCATGTTCAGTATTACGTATGCTGAAGTAAGATGAAATTGCAAAGGCTGAAACTATGTCTTTGTTCTGGAGGATAAATTTCCTGACAGTTTCCATGTCTAGTTTTCTTATTTCTTCTCCGCTGGGACCATGGCCACCATCAACAACAATATAGTTATTTATGGAATGAGTTTCCGGTATTACATAATCCCCTGCCATGATAAGTGCAACAGGATATCCGGTACCTTCAAGGATTGTATTAGTGGACAGTGTTGTAGATACGGAAACCAGCTTTATGTCTTTGAGGTAACTCTGATCTAATCCGTCAAGAGCGTTCTGAATGCCTATCAACAGGTCTGGATAAGTTGTTCTTGCTTTTGTAGAATCAACGATCTCGCCATCCGAATCCCTTATTATTACCGCATCGGTGTAAGTACCGCCTGCGTCAATACCCATGCTGTATTGCATCTTTTATCACTCCTTTAACTCCAAATCTCAGACTCTTCTTTGCATGAAGGCTATAGCATAAAATGAATCAGGGATCTTGTCCCTAATAGAAATGGTTTGGAATCGTATATAAGAGTTGTGTGCAATATGTGCAAAACCTATTGTTTAACTTCTAGTTTTGGCAGGATCCAATTTCTGAGCCAGGAAAGTGCCTTTAACCACTATCAGTTCCTCAAAGAAACAGTTATCGCTGCCACAGGTGTCGACTTCAAATCCGCATGCTTCCATGCGTTCTTTTACCTGCTCTATGCCTGTAAGTGATGATATGAGGATAAGTACAATTCCGTTCCGGGTGAGATGTCCCGGAACTTCATCAATGAAACGATTTACTGAATCCCTGCCATCAGCCCCGCCATCGAAAGCATAATTAAGCCATCCTGGAACTTTCTCATCTTCTGATGTGGGAAGGTAGGGTGGATTAAAAAGGATGAGGTCGAACATAGGTCCGGGCTTAAAACAATTGAACATATCTGCCCTGATCACCTCTACACCACTTGACCTTGCACAGGTGGCAGCAATCGGGCTGATCTCGGTAGCAATGAGGTCAACATCGACGTTCTCCTGAAGGACTGCCGAAACAAAGCCTGTACCTGCACCGACCTCCAGTACTTTCATGCCTTTCTTTGCATTATCAATGGCAACGTCAGCAAGCAAATAGGAATCTTCAGCGGGGTCGTAGACCTGCTCATCAAGATTTATGTTTGCATTCCTGTAGGTTATCGTTACCATGGTCTTTACATCGCATTCTTCATTTTGCAGATGTGATTGGCAATGTCTGCAAGTTCATGGGGCTCAAGGTTCTCAGCACGCTTGTTCATCTGCTCTTCTGGCAGTCCATCAACTATTTCCTTGATGTTTGGGACCTTTAACAAATGATTACCTTTGATAATTGCGTTCCGGAGCTTTTTACGCCTTTGAAGGAACCCGGCGGTAACAAGGTTCAGGAAAAATTCGGGTTCATCAACCTGGAATGGTGATGGGCGAGGAACAACTTTCACAACGGCAGACCACACTTCCGGAGGTGGTGAGAATGCTGAAGGGGGGATCTTCATGATAATGGAGGTATCAGCAAAATAGTGTGTGTTAACTGAGAGCCTGCTGTAGTCATCGGTATTGGCTTTCGCAACCATACGCTGTGCGAACTCATACTGGTACATCAGTACGCCCAGTTCAAAGTCATGCTCAAAGAGCTTAAATGTGATTGGCGAGGATATCGAATATGGGAGGTTTGCAACAACTTTGTTGAACTCTGGTATGTCGACCTTTAGAACATCGCCATGGATGATCTCTATTTTCTCGTTGTCGGAAAAACGGTCATGAAGAACATCAACAAGCCGGGGGTCAAGTTCTATGACTATGACCTTTCCTGCTTTTTCCAAAAGCCTTTCTGTAAGATTGCCGATGCCGCCTCCGATCTCAAGCACAACGTCATCTTCGCAGAGGTTTGCCTCTTCGGCAATAGAATCAAGAATTCGTTCGTCGATCAAAAAATGTTGGTCATGGCATCCGCCCTGGATGCCATATTTCTGTAGAATTTTTCTTACCAAGGCAATGACACCTGTCTTCAATCGTTTTTTGGACGATGCATTGGTACTGTAAAGAGCCTGTATTTGATATTATCATCTTTGAGCTCTTCAAGAATACGGTTTACAATGACCTTCTCAGGGGTATGTACTCCGCCAACACGGTCATGCAGGTCCTTCAGGCTCTTGAACTCGCCCTTCTTGCGCTCATCAATGATAGCCCACATGAGCTTCTTGCCGATACCAGGCAGGAGTTCCAGCATATGCAGTCTTGTTGTTATAGGATGCGCCTCGTTGAAGAACTTGACGAACTTCTCTTCCTGGTGCCTGACGCATTCCTCAAGTACATGAGGGACCTCAAGCTGTGCACCATGGCTAAGTTCCTGATAGTGGATCCTGTGCTTTACATGATCGATCTCATCTCTGTCCCCGTCACCAATGTAGACGCGGGACTGTATCTGCGGATTTGCTCCTTCTTTTGGAACAAGCTCCATAAGTACAAAGTGTTTATCACCAACTGCCTGGACCAGAGGCTTCTTCTGGTATGCCGGACGTTTGTCTGTTGTACTGCCATAAGGCAGGTAATCAAGGACCCATGCGTAATCCTCTTTCTCAGGTGGTGTTCCCCTCTTTCTCATAGTATCCTCCAGTATGTTGTGCATCGGTGATGAAACTTACTGTCTCCATCAAAAAAAGTAAAGTATGAGATATAAATTATTCCATTGACTCGATTACCAGATTCAGTATCGTATCCAGTTCTTCTTCGGTCAAAGTGAATCTCTCTTTTGCGTAAAGTGCCCTGAGCTCATCCCTGCTCTGAGGCATGATGTCAGCAATATGTACTGCGATCTCAGGTTTCATCTTCTCCAGTTCAAGAAGTTTGCTTACAAGTTCTCTGGACTTTTCGGCACTGATCTTTGCGAACATGTCTGCATGGTTGATAGCTTTGCGCAGCTCATATCCCAGTTCTTCGCCGCGTTCTGTGCGTTCTTCCATTATCTCGCTAAGTATTTCCTTGACTTCAGGAACAGTCAATAACTCTTCACTCTGAACTTGTTTGACGATCATTAAAATACACTCTTTGAAATTAAGTATAGTTTACCGTTTTGAGAGCCACACAGTTGTAGCGGACGTAATCTTTCAGATAGGTGTTTTTATAGATATATCTATCGACACCTGAATATGTCAATGTCCAGACTATTGCTAGTCTGGAACATGAACTTAGTTGTATTTCTGTGGTTTCAGGTGCTGTGGAAGGGAAATAACCTCTTTCATAGAGTTTCCGTCCCTGACCTGTAAAAGGTAAGCTCTTCCGCGCTGTCCAAGTACCTTACCGGTCTTTCCCTGGAACTTTGCGTTTGGCATTCCCTTCTGTATGCTTGGATCGATATCGATGTGGACCATCTGTCCGTCTTCGAATTCCTGGATAGCCTTGCTTACAGGAGAGAGTCCCCTTTCTCTAACAGTCTTCTTCAATTTGTACCTAGTACAGCTTCTTTCACCGTGTGATGTTGGCATTATTTTCCTCCGTTGTTCAGGTCGTGGATAAGACCTATGTTTGATAAATTTGATGGTTAGCCGACTTAAATGTCGACTCCGATGACGTCCAGCTCGGCAACGGTAGCCTGTGTGCCGATGAGCCCTGTAAGGCTTGGCACGGTTCTTCCTTCGTCGCTGGATATCAGTTCCTTGACATAGAGGCCGCCCTCGCAATGAACTTCGATCATTGCATAGTCCTCGGTCAGTTCGTTAAGCTTAATGTCATGGACGGTTCGCTTACGTACCAGATCTGCCCTTCTGTGAGATACACGCTGTGGTGTTCTCTGGCCGATCTGTGCACCAATGAGTTCATTGATGGCCGATCTGAGTTTCTCCTCTGGAATTTGCTCTTTGAATGTAACTTTAAGGTTATAAACTTTATCCGCCTTTGAGCTCTTGAGAGCCTCGACAGTGGCCTTTGGTGTAAAAGTAAGGCCAATTACTTCTATCTTGCCGGCAGCACGATCATTGATCTCTTTCTCAACTTTCTTAAGATCGCATGCACGAAGCAGTGGTTCAACAGCCTCTACCACGAAAGGTCTTCCGGTACCGAGCATCAGGGCATCGATGTCCTCACGGCCTGCACCATGGAACTTTGTGTCAGTGCAGCGCAGTGCTTCGATAACAGGGTCCTTGGTAAGCTCATCAACTGATTCTGGATATTGCTTTCCGGTGAAGTTGCATGCCTCGCATCCCCTGCCCTTGCATGACCTGCATGGCCAGCGTGTCTGCGGTATGGTTCGCACAAGTTTCCTGTACCTTCCAAGGATATAGACCGAACGCACCTGTAGAATGACCTCTTCGTTAGCAAGGTCAAGTGTCACGAGTATATCCGGGGTGTCAAGCTCAACTTCTTTATTTGTCCTTTTTGCAATGAGCTTTCCTACCTCGCGATTAAGCTCGGACTTGAACTGCTCCGCATGGGTGGCTTCGGATTCTGTCCAGAGTATCTCCTCGTTCTCGCTCAGGAGTCCGCTCATCTTTGTTCCGACAAGGAACGTAGAATATTCATAATCCTTGAGTGCGATCTCAGCCCTCTCGGCCCAATCATCAAGTTTCTCGAAAAGTCCCAGACATACCCAGCATTTTTCATCTTCGCCTTCCTTCCTCAATGATTTACGGGCGTTGATACTTGAGCTGCTTAACTCTTCCAGTATCTCTTTGTCACCCTCATCCTTGCTAATGCGGTCGCCTTCCATAGCGAGTGCGAGCTTAACGGCACGTCCTCTTTGATCATTGGTCAATCCGGTAGAGAGCTTTGCGAACTGTCTTCCCATACAGTGGTCACAAATGGGTCCTTCCTGGATGATCTTCTTTGCAGTATCGAGTATGTTCACCTGGTCACTTCCTTCTTCCTGTTCCTTAAATTACTGGACCTTCTCTGCCATTGTCCTGTCGATCTCATTGTTGATCAGTATTATGCAATGGTCTGCATGTAGTGGTATTGGGCCAAGGGAGATGGTCTGTGCTCCCTGCTCATTTATCATTTGTTCTTCCTCTTCAGTGACACCAACATGGTCACCAAGAATGAACACAGCATCATCTGTAAGGTCGGAAACTTCGCGTATATCTTCGCCATCTTCATGCAGGTAGATAAACTTTCTTCCTTCTTCCCTGAACTCGGTCAGGAGGGTGTCAAGACCACCCTTTTTAATGAACACTCCGGGTGTGGAGCGTGTTTCCCATTCGCCTGCTGTTTTCTGGAGTGCTTTCTTGATAAGTGAACCTGCACTTCTCTCATCAGGGTTCAGGTACCTTATGTGCTCTCCGTCAAAACGGACTATCTTTCCGGGCTCCGGTTCTCCAAGTAATACCAGATGAACCTGAACATCCCTTCTCAGATCGTGGGATAAGAACAATGATGAGTTTATACATCTGCAAAGGATATCCATGCGGCCGGCTGCTCCGGGCATGTCATTGAGGGAAAAGTCGCCTGTTGTCAAGGCTTTATGGGCAATTATCACAAAATCTCGCATATTTTAGTATCCTGTCTTGTTTTTTGGTGATAACCATGTTTTATTAGATTAAATGCACCCTTAGATAACACAATACTTTCTTTATTTAGTTAATGTGTAATCCGGGATGATTCTTAATAAAGAATATAGGATAAAAACATATCCACTCATGTGAACATCTTCGGTTGGCATAATATCAATTCAAAAGTTTATTTTGTTGGGTCTTCATGATGATGAACAATACTAACTATGGCATAAATAATAAAAATAGAACTAAAGGTACTAATAAAAAACCAAAAAGAAAAAAGCGAGGTCATCTGACTCTATTGACGATACCCCTGAAAAGCCGACCAAGGATATCAGAACCTGTTATGACTATCTTTTCAGGGTCGTCATCATTCCAGTAAAGTATGAGATCATTATCTATGACATCATCTTCAGAGTCCACAGGATATACCTTCAGCTTGTGGAGCACATCTCCTATCTTTTCCTTAGGGCTTTTTACGATTATAGGGGCATGGCAGTATCGTAATGGATAGAATGGTTTTCTGTAGATGGCATCCCTTATGAACGATGTGGAATCGATTGCCACTATAGGATGGTCGTTCTCATCGACAGCGATGATCCATTTCTTGGCAGGCCGTGCTATCTTCTGAAGCAGCTCTTCAAACTCTGGTGTTCCGATCTCCGGAAAGATCGGTCGGCCGTTATAAGTATCAATTTCTATTATGGAATTCTGGTCTATGAGGGAACCTTCCTGCTTTATGCTAAGGTCGTCAAGTGACAGGAAATTCAGAGCACCAAGTCCTTCCATCCTGTCGATATCGCTGGTATCCTCCCTGATATGTTTTTGAAGCATTATCCTTATGGATGTCTCCTTGAAGAACTCAAGCTTCTCCGTGCCGAGCCATCTATCAAGTACCATTGCAGAAGGCTTTGTAACAGGATATAATAGCATTATGTACATTTTCACAAGAGGCGTTAATGAAGCACCCATCTTTAAGGCATTCCTTGTAAAATATGCCTGTGGCATTATCTCTCCAAAACATGTAATGAACACTGTAGAGAATATGAATGCAGAGCTGCCTATCATTACTGAATCCGTTAAAAGGGTAAGCAGTACATTGACACCCACATTACCCCACAAAAGGGTGGAAAGCAGTAAGTGCGGGTCCTTCCTCAGCTTGAGGACCTTAATTGCGTGTATATTGTGAGCTTCGGCTTCTATTTCAAGTCTGAGACGGCTTAACCCAAAAAGACCAATGGTCAACCCCGAAAACAGTGCAGATTGGCTCAGGCAAAGAAGAATAAGTAACCAGATGATGATATCATTCATAATTTATTGTTTCACTCCAGGTAGGAAAAATTGCTAAACAATATTACGGGGGCACAAAATAAAAGAATTTCTGTATAATTGGAATTTGGATCATCTTCTAAATGATCATTTTTGAGATTATATTTTTCAAAAGCCGTAAAGATAGCATTAAGGTCATGCCTGTTTGTCTTCAATTTAAAAAAATCAGGAATTAGTAACTGCAATAGGCCGTGGTGGCCATCAATATGGATCAGCCTTTCCCACGGGTCCTTGTTTTACCGGTTTTACTGTTCTTCTCGGTATAATCAATGATCATGCCTGCAATATCCTTACCTGTTGCAGTTTCTATTCCTTCCAGACCGGGGCTGGAATTTACTTCCATTACCAGAGGGCCGTGATTGGATCGCAAAAGGTCAACGCCGGCAACATTGAGTCCCATGATCTTTGCAGCACGGACGGCAGTTGAGCGTTCTTCCGGTGTGATCCTGATGATCTCGGCCGTACCTCCTCTGTGTATGTTCGATCTGAATTCTCCTGCAAGTGCCTGCCTTTTTATGGCTGCAACTACCTTTCCGCCTATGACGAAACAACGAATATCAGCTCCGCTTGCTTCTTTGATATATTCCTGGACCAGAATATTGGCTTTTACGCCCATGAAGCCTTCTATCACACTTTCTGCAGCCTT
Organism: Methanococcoides methylutens; assembly: GCF_000765475.1. Taxonomy (NCBI): domain Archaea; kingdom Methanobacteriati; phylum Methanobacteriota; class Methanomicrobia; order Methanosarcinales; family Methanosarcinaceae; genus Methanococcoides; species Methanococcoides methylutens. Next base: position 138,767 of record NZ_JRHO01000002.1, on the reverse strand, counting down.
TTGTGTTTCTGCCAGTACTACACCAATGCCCTGAGTTCCTTCGAGCAGCTTAACAACAAGGGGTGCACCGCCGACCATTTTTATCATGTCTTTGATGTCATCAGGCTTGCTTGCATATCCCGTCACAGGCAGTCCTATCCCTTTACGGGAAAGCAGTTGCAAAGACCGAAGCTTGTCCCTGGAGCGGGTGATTGCGACCGATTCGTTCAACGGGTAAACTCCCATCATTTCGAATTGTCGGAGAACTGCAGTACCATAGAATGTCACAGATGCACCTATACGAGGGATAACTGCATCAAAGCCATCAAGCTCCTCACCCTTGTAGTGAATGGTTGGCCTGTGGGATGTGATGTTCATATAGGCTCTTAGTACATCTATTACCTGAACTTCGTGCCCTCTTTCTTCGGCTGCTTCGATCAGGCGGCGGGATGAGTAAAGCTTACGATTTCTTGATAATAAGGCGATCTTCATTTGTCAACCTCGGTCTTTAGTTTGTATATCTTGTATGCGTCAAGTTTCCCGTTCATATAGGATTCAGCGGGGTCAACAAATGCCCGGTTCTCTATTGCACTGCGTCCCAGAAGCATCCTGAAGCGCATGGTATCACGGTCAGTAAGTGTAATTTCAATTGGATAACGAAGGGAAGCAACAACTACGTCTGTTTCGATGACATATCGCATCTCTTTGTGGCCGCCGGAATCTGTCACCTGACGTTTGTCCTTTAAAGGTGCTGTGCACTCGATCTGTAGTTCCTGGTCATTCTGTATGGGGTGAACCATGAAACGGACCATTTCAACATCATTGTCTCTGTAATGCTCCACATTGAAAGCATGCAGTGCTGATGTCTTTGCACCGGTATCCACTTTAGCCTTTATAGCAGGTAGTCCCAGTTCCGGTAGTGCGACCCACTCTCTCCAGCCAAGTATTAATTTGCGTTCTTCCTTATCCATGAGATATCTTAAATCGAGAAAGAGCAATTAAGTATAAATTAAATTTGGTGGGATGAAGAGTGCATAAGCCTTTTCTTCCCCTGATCCAAAAAAAGAGTTAAAAAAGTGGTTTAGTCCTCAGCTACTTCTCCTTTAACGAAGAGCATTCTGTCACCATTCTCTCCGATACCCAGAACAAGCTGATCGTCATCCATTGAGACGTTTGTAACATTGCTCAATAAAGAAAGGTACTGGCTGTCCAGTGAGTCCGGTCCACAGTATGCAAGTGTTATTGGTCCTGGTGCTAATGTAAGGTTATTTCCTTCCAGTTTATAACTGCCACTTCCAATGTTGCAGTCCGCTTTAATGGAGTATGTTCCATCTGATCTCAACGTAAGTGTGTAGTTTTCCGGATCAGGAACCACTGACTGGCTGGCTGGTTCTGTTTCTATCAGGCCTGACCATTGCCATTCTATGTCAATGATCTCATCAGGGGATACGATATTCTCTTCTTCCTTTTCTGTGTCAACAATGTCGTTCCCATTATCAGCTTCTGTGCAACCTACTGCTATCAGGGTGCAGGTAAGTACTGCAAAGATTATGAAAATTGATAATAATTTTTTTGTGTTCATAATTTGATTATCTCCTGGTTCTCTAAATCTAAATACGCCGAGTTCCTATTTATTGGTTGCTTAAGCTACAGTTCAATTTAAAGTCTTCAGGTACTGATTTTAGTGTGATGTTGTTTGTCATTGGGTGGGCAAAGACGTTAAGAAGGCGTCTCCATACAAAAAAGCCTTTACGTCTGCCTGCAATATGTTTATGTGCTTTTAAGCGCAATATTTCCGCAGAGGGAACTTTTCAAAGTGAAAATGCTGTCCCGTAGAGGAGTACTAATAATGGCAGATGAGATCGATTATAAGATTCATGGAAATGAGATGCAGCTGGTAGAGATCGGGCTTGATAAAGGGGAAACGGTAAAGGCAGAGGCCGGAGCCATGATGTTCATGGGCGATGGTATCAAGATGGAGACCTCTACAGGCGGAGGTATTCTGAAAGGTCTCAAAAGAGCATTCTCAGGTGAGGGCTTCTTTATAACATCCTTCACCCAGACCGGTAAAGGTAAGGGGAGTGTTGCTTTCGGTGCCCCTTATCCGGGTAAGATCGTGCCGATCGATCTCTCTGAAGAGGGTGGAAGCTTCCTCTGCCAGAAAGATTCTTTCCTTTGTGCTGCTGATGGTACCGATGTTACTATCGCATTCTCCAAAAGGATCGGAGCAGGTCTTTTCGGTGGTGAGGGGTTCATTCTCCAGAGACTTCACGGTGATGGTCTTGCATTCGTCCATGCAGGTGGCACTGTTTTGAAAAAGGAGCTTGCACAGGGAGAGACCCTGAGAGTGGATACTGGATGCTTGGTAGCATTCTCTGAAAGCATTGACTATGACATCCAGTTAGTGGGCGGTTTCAAGAACGCGCTCTTTGGTGGTGAGGGTATGATACTGGCAACGGTCAAGGGACCGGGTAAGGTATACCTCCAGAGCCTCCCGTTCTCCCGTCTTGCTGACAGGATCGCTGCAGCCATCGGTTCCGGTGAATCCAACAGGGGAGAAAGCGGTGGTATCTCAGGTATCGGTGAGGCTGCACTCGGTGGCATCCTCGGTGGCGACAGGAAATTTTAATGTTATTTCTTGAGGTATGAAAAATGAGAATACTTGCCCTTGCGGATGTACATGGTGATCCTTCCCATATCGATGGCCTGCTGGAGAAAGCAGGTGATGTCGATCTTGCGGTGATCAGTGGTGATCTGACCCAGTTCGGTCCTGGCAGTGGAGCTGAGAAATTGCTTTCAATGTTCGATGTACCAGTCCTTGCAGTTCCCGGAAACTGTGACCCGAAGGATGTCATGGAAGCGATCGATTCATCGGATGCGGTAAACCTGCATAATTCTATGAAGAAGATAGATGGTTTTACGTTCATAGGAATGGGCGGTTCCTGCCCAACCCCATTCAATACACCCTTCGAGCTTGAAGAGGATGAGATCGAAAAGACCCTTGAGCCACTTTTCGAAGCTGCTGAAGGCACTATAGTGCTCCTCTCCCACACTCCTCCTAGGGGGTTGCTGGATGACGTCGGAGGCCAGAATGTGGGAAGCACAGCCGTGGCTAAGTTCTTTAACCGTGCAAAGCTCGTGATCTGTGCGCATATCCATGAGGCAAGGGGATTCGCCAGATCCGGCGATACTTTCCTTGTAAATCCTGGCATGGCAGCACAGGGATATGCTGCTTTGATCGAGCTGGATGAAGATAATGTAAGCGTGGTCTTCCTTGAGGACTGAGCTCAACAGGTTAGACCAGCTTTAATAGGTCGATCGCCTCTCCCATCGGAGTCGATCAGATCTCAACAACCATGAGGTCGGAGGGTATGTGAACCTCCCCCTCGAACTCTTCTTTCAGATATTCAAGAGCTTCTTCTTCATACCCCTGCATGTGAGGATAAAGGTGGGTAAGATACACTGCCCTGATGCCGGAATTCCTGATGTAAGGTCTCAGCATGTCAGGCGTGGTGTGATTCGTCATCTCAAATTCCAGCGGGAAAGAGCACTCGTGGATAAGCATGTCACAACCCTGAGCCAGTGCCATGATGTCGTCACACGGCTCGGTATCCCCTGAGTAGACTACTGTCTTATCTTCAGACCGTACCTGATAAGCCAATGAGGGCACGCTGTGTATTCCGGCGGCACATTTCACATCACACACATCGATGAGCCTGAACTCTTCCTCCGGCGCGACCTCAACGACATCGACGCTGACCTTTTCCTTCATGTAAGGATAGATGTCCATGAGCCTGTCAAGCCACTCCCGCGTGCCTGAGGGACCATAAATGGTGGAATCGAACTTATCACACAGCCAGTTCGCCTTGAGAAGGCACATAACATCAGCCACATGGTCCAGGTGCAGATGCGAAAGCACAATTGTATTGATGTCCGTATGCGAGTTCCCGCTCTCGAATATCCGGTTCAGGACACCTCCTCCGCAGTCGAAAAGGACCTTCTTCTCATCGATCTCCATAAGGAGTCCTGATTGCACCCTGCCCTTTTGTGGTATTGCCACACCTGTTCCAAGAAATGTTATCTTCATGTTTCATAAGAATAAGGCTTAAGTAACTTAACTTTAATTATGGGGTGACCAAAAGCATAAGGCAGCCGTTCTAATTCTCATGCGGGGGTCGCCCAGCTAGGTCAAAGGCGCCAGACTTAAGATCTGGTATCGAAGGATTTCGAGGGTTCGAATCCCTCCCCCCGCACTTTTTTGAAGGGATATAGGTAACTGTAAAAAACGGAACTCTTATTTTTAATTTATACTGTATTGAAAAAAAACTGAACATACATATTTATTATGTAAAAGAACTATTCCAAATTATGAGAATATCCAATAAAATTATCTTTTGGATATATTATATTTTCTAAATTTAAGTAGGTGCATCCATGATTAGTAATGTTATGTTTAGATACTGGTATTTAGCTCTGATCACTATAATCCCTTTTTTAGTTATTCTTGGACTACCATTCATTGAAAATGTTTTTGCATCTAAGAATAAAAAGCAATCATTAATTGAAATTCTCAGCTACTTTTCCTTGAAATCAGACATATTACCGTCTTTAAAAGGTGTTATTTTAGGATGGCTGGTGTCATTCATTGCAGTAGTTATAGGTTTAGTAGCCGCGTTCGCATTAGATTATATGAATCGCCAAATTGATTTTTTTTGGAACCTAAAATATTACATACTTGATAATTTTCGAATAGAATATGAGGCGGTAATTCTTTTTTTGGTAATTATTGGAGTCACAAACCTACTTCCTAGATTGTTTGTAGGGAAAAAGAATTGGGACTGTAAAAGTGTCAGAGGCGTTACAACTGACCATACTAGCCAATTATACAAAGAGTCAAATAGAATATTTAAATTCTTACTTTCTTACATTACACTTGTTAATTCAGTAATAGTTTATTTATTAATTGCATTAAAACTTATGTATATCAATCCAACTCCCGAGAATGATTTCATGGGTGGGGATATCGAAAATCTGATATTTGTGAGTGCTTTGTGGTTGATATTTTTCTTTTCATCATTGAACTTATTGATCAAAGTGCGAAAAAGGAAGGAACTATTACTAAAAAAGATTAATGAGCTTGAAATTTCCCCAACATCTCCAGCCTTTCCCTCATATGAGCATTAAGAGTAAATGGTTTATCAGCTTCAGCATTTTTCTTCATGTAATGCAATGTTCCCTTAGAAAATCCCATCTTCTTCCACTCAGAATAAGATATACTCAGTATCTTCTGCCTGATTTCGTCAGAATCATCCCTCTCAGCCATATAAACAGGTTTGCTGAACTCAACAGTTTTCCTTTTCCCGACAAGATGATGACTTAACCCCCTTGCCTTGAGCAACAGTACAGATCCCCATGAACTATTCTTTTTCCTGTACTCAACCTTCTCATTCATTACTGAATTGAACTCTTCAGTAACCTTCCTTGCTCCAGTAGGTCTAAGCCTTAGCGAAAAGCTTTCAGTCCTCACAAAGTATTTGTTATCCATAGCCCCTTTTTCAATAAGGTTCATAACAGTAAGATCAACAATAAATCTGAAAGGTTCTTGGAGATCATAAGCAAGACTATTCTTACTTGGATTCATCTCATGAAGGAAACCTTTCTGGGTTAATTATCAGAATACACATTTTATTTATTTGACCTGTCTTAAATTACTTTGGCTCTTTAACCCGATAAATACTATCAAGACACCTACAAGCAATAAAATAAAACCATAGACAATGACCTCAAGACTCAGGTGTGCAAAGAGCAAAAGGGCACATAATATACCAAAAATTGGTGAAAGGGGAAAACGGCCTATGTTAAAGGGAATCCTGAATGGTCTTTCGATATCAGGCCTTGAGTACCTCAACCATATCAGTGAAAGATTGATCGTTATAAAGATGATAAAGACCATGAAATTGGTCATATTCGCCACGAGCGCGATATCGCCTATGAAAACAAACATTATTGAGAGTAATGTGAACACCAATATAGAGACCCATGGAGTCCTTGTCCCCGGATGAACCCAGGAGATCAATGAGGGAAGTGAACCGGATTCAGCCATACCATAGAGTATCCTCGAGCCCCCGATCTGCATAAGCAGAACGGTATTGGCAGTCGAGAAAAGAGCTATCAACGAAAGGATGACAAATGCATTGCTGCCCAACGCCACGGATGCAACCTCTGCCAGGGGAGCCGAAGACGTTGACAATATCCTCCAGTCAAGGACACTCACAGCAGCCAATGCAACAAGCATGTAAAGCAATATAGTGGTTGCAATGGCAATTATAAGGGCTCTGGGTGTCGTCCTATGGGGGTCCTTTGTCTCCTGTGATAGCTTTACTATCTCCTCAAAGCCGAGGAATGCAAAGAAAACAAGCGTTGATGCCTCAAATATGCCTGACAGGCTCTGTATCTCCAGATAGTCCACAGAACCCATATAGGGAAGTCCTATGGAGATTATCACAAGCAAGCCTATGATCTCGATGACGGTCATAAGAATAGCAGCCCTTGCAGATTGCTTAATACCCACGAAAAGGATCAATGTGAACAGCAGTATAAGAGCGATAGCTGAGGGAATAACAGGTGTGTGAAACAGAACCTCGAAATATCCCGCAAAGCCCAGGGCAACGGTAGAGCCTGAAATGATCTCCACGAAAACGACCAGCAGGCCTATAAGAAGACCCGGGAACTCACCGAAGGCATTCCTGACATACTCATATTCGGCCCCTGCCTTGGGGAACATGGATGAAAGCTCCATGTAACTTATAGCGGTAAGCCCGGCAGCAATGGCAGCAAACAAAAAGGACAACCAAAGGGCATTGCCCGAAAGACCTGCTGCCTTTCCAATAAGAACATATATACCGGCTCCCAGTATGCTTCCCACACCACTGAGTGTGATCTCCAAAAGCCCAAGCTCTCTTTTAAGAGTAACCTCTTCTCCCATTAAATCCCAAATAAAGTTAATCCCTGAAAATACAAATAGTTTGGCAGTAGTTGAAGATGTCGATGGAGAAGGAGATTTGGTGGTTCACTTTAGAGTCCATGAAACTGGAATAAATTCAATGGTTATGGAAAAAGGGATGATTATCAATTTAGAAAAATTAATGCTGCAATACTTTTAATTGCTACATGTTTATTTTTACCCTGTTTTTTCCACAATTAATAGAAAGTCTACTTTAGCTGTTGCTCCCATGAGTTGGAAAGTAGGTTTAACATTTGGAATTACTGCAATTACTTCTCCATTAAGGTTATTTAAAAACTGTTCCAAATAATCCTGCATATTATCGCTTTTGACATCTATGCGATGGACTTTATATTTCATAATATTGAATATATCATAGGGATTATATGAACTGTTCGTAGAAAAGTTGGGTGTTGAGCGCAACTTGAGATCATATAATCTTTGTTATAAAGCTTGAATAATCTTAAGAAACACATTGATGAAAACGCAATCATTATCAGGAGACCACAACAGATTTATGCAATTATCTGTTCGATATATTTGTGACAGAATCACCGATTTTTGAGATATTTGATGGATTGCCCAGACAGAGTCCGGGTAATAACAAGTGTACTGAAAAAGCTTTTAATTTGCTTTCTTCCCTTCCTGCAGGCAGTAAGATCCTTGACATTGGTTGCGGTGTGGGTATGCAGACAATTCATCTTGCGAAGATCTGCAACGACTGCCACATCACTGCAACTGACATTTACCAGCCTTTTCTGGATAAGCTGATGGAAAATGCAGTTGAAGATGGAGTCAATGACAGGATCACCACGGTTCGTGCTTCCATGGATGACCTGCCTTTTGAAGCAGGAGAATTCGATCTCATCTGGGCAGAAGGCTCTATCTTTGTCATTGGTTTTGAAAAAGGGCTTAGCTACTGGAAACAGTTTCTGAAAGAAGGAGGTTATATGGCACTGACAGAAAGCACATGGTTCACAGATGAACCTTCTTCGGAAGTTATTCAATTCTGGCAGGACTGTTATCCTGATATCAAGAACATACCTGATACTGAAAAAGTTATCCTGTCAGTAGGATATGATCTCATTGACTGCTTTAAATTACCAGCTTCTGCCTGGTGGGATTTTTATGCCTATCTGGAAAAAAGAGTCGATGACATCAGTGATAGCTATAAAGGAAACACCGAGGCAGAAGAGATACTTAGTTTTAACAGAAGAGAGATAAAGATCTTCAGAGAACACCCGGATGAATATGGTTATACGTTCTTCATTTTACAGAAGAACGCAGATAAATGACTCTGAAACTCAAACAGCAATCAAAGAAGAAATACCTAACATTGGAATTGAGAAAAGGAGAATTATGCATGAAGAATACTCCAGTTTGGTTATTTGATGAGATGAAACATGTCGGAGTTGACTATTCAGCCCAAAACGTTGTTGAAGATTATGACAATCGCCATCAGGGATTCAGAAACTTCAAGCAGGAAGCGACCCAAATCTATAATGATCTTAACCTATCTGCCGAGTCAATTATTGTAGACCTTGGATGTGGCACAGGTGGGCTGAGTATCCACCTTGCCCGGATGTGTAAACATGTTTACGCCGTTGACATTTCAAAAGAGATGCTTGCTGTTCTTGAAAAGAAAGCAACACAAAAAAGTATAAAAAATATTACAACAACTCATGCCGGTTTCCTGACATATGATCACAAGGGAGAACAAGCGGATGCAATTATATCAAATGTCGCTTTACACCATCTTCCCGATTTCTGGAAACAGCTAGCTCTTTGTAATTTCTATGAGATCCTTAAACCCGGAGGGAAATTATTCCTTGGGGATGTAGTGTTTGGATTTCAACCAAAAGAATATGAGAATGAAATAAACGACTGGCTTAATAATATGAGAAACCTTGCAGGAGATGCGATGGCTGATGAGGCTATCACTCATGTTCGCGATGAGTACAGCACCTGGGATTGGATAATGTGGGGAATGCTTGAGAGAGCAGGATTTACTGTAAATAAAAAGCTAGAAGTGATGAAAAATACATGTGCTTATATCTGCACAAAATAATATTACTCCTAACCTGGAGTTAAGATAATTTATTGAGTATTCTAAATTCCCAAAAATATATCGTGTTTAAAACCAGTTTAATACGGAATTACCTTCACTTCTTAATGACATCAATGAGCTTTACCCATTTCCTTGTCATTATGACAGTAGTATCACTGTTGCTGATGATCTTTTCAGGGAAAACACCCATCAGGAAATTTTTAAGGAATGGTCTGGTAGTGGCACCAATAAACACCACATCCTGCTTCTTTGCCTCATTGGACAGACCTTTTTCTATGTTGTCTGATACGGTAAACTTCTGCGTGTAATCCACACCTTCAAAGAAGCCCTCAAGGTTCCTGAAACCTTCCATAGCCCTGTTTTCATCATCAGCAGACCTGCCCACATTGAACATGGTCACATTTGCGTTTTCCGCAACAGCCAGGTCCCTGGCAAGTTCGGCTGCAAGAGAGGCATGTGGCCCTCCTGCAGTGGGCAACAATATATTCCTGACCTTCCTGAGAGACTTACCCGGACCAAACCTGGCAATAACAACGTCACATGAAGCCTTGAGTAAAATAGGATCCAGGGTACTTCCAAGTACAAAGTCACGGCGGAAAGTCCTTCCCCTCCAGCCCATTATAAGCATATCAGGTTTTTCTTCCTCGATGGTATCAAGAATTGAATCAGAAGCATTCCTTCCAACTTTAATGACGCCTCCTGCAGGGACATCAACAGAATTTATAAGTTCTCTCATCAGGGAGCGCTTCTCATCCACATATGCATCAGAGGCCGAAAGAGGGGTCTGTTCAGGGAAGGTCAAAACCTTCAGGAAGACAATGTGAGCTTTTTTTCCTTTGCAATCATATTGGCAAGATCTGCGAGGTTTCCTGCATTAGCGATATTCTTTATTGGAACCAGTATCTTGTATTCTTCCTCAGCAAATGGTTTTTCCTCATAGAGCTTTTTTATGAGATACTTCGAGCGTCTCTTGATTTCTTTCTCAGAATAAGAGAAGTAGAAGAATGAACCGGCAAGTACCCAGAATATTGTTATTCCTGCAACAAATGTTGTGTGTTCGATCTCTGTAACAAGATAATAACCAATGACAAGCTGGACTATTATTGCAAATATTGGAAGATAAGGAGCAAAGGGCATCTTAAAGGCCCTTTTTAGATCAGGTCGTCTGAACCTCAGTATAATAAGTACGGAATTAACCAGAATGAAGAGGATAAGGAACATTATGTCAGCTGCTGATGCGACGGTTTCAATGGGTGCGAGGGTCATGGATACAATGATGAAATAACTGAAAAGAATAGCATAATGAGGTGTTCTTCTCTTTTCATTTATTCTGGAAAGAGCTTCCGGCAGATAACCCATCCTGCCAAGGGCAAACGCAACCCTGGAAGAAGAATAAACAGTAGCATTCATAGCGCTTATCGTAGAAACAAGACCGCCCGCAATTATAAGGACAGAACCGAATGCCATTATCTGATCTGCAACCCGTATCATACTGAACTCAGCAAGTTCTCCAAGATACATCCAGCTGGGTACACCTACCTGAATAGCACCTATCAGAGCAAAGGCCACCATTATATAGATGATAACAGCAACCCAAAGAGATACCAGTACTGCCCTGGGTATGTTCTTCTCCGGATTTTTAACCTCTTCACCGCTCTGAACAATTATCTCATATCCTTCGAATGCTATGAATGTAAGTCCCATTGCAACGAGAATGCCACCAAAACCATTAGGAAGAAACGATGGGTCATTAAGGAAAGCAGCAGACCAGTCAGGTTTGAGGAACGTTTTGTAAATTCCAAAAGCCGCGAAAACTACAAGAATAGCAACTTTGAAAAGAGTTACTATACCTCCAATTTTCCGCTTTCTTTTGCACCAAGATAATTAAGGTAGGCCATGAGAGTGACAATACCAAATGCAGAGATGCTCAGCAAAGTGCCCTGTGGGATTCCTTCATATCCGAGAAAATGAACTACAAGTTCGGAAAAGAATGCACCGAATGTTACCGCATACAGGGAACATGCTATAGTATGGGCTGCCCAGTCGATCCAGCCGGCAAGGAATCCAAAATGGTTTCCAATACCTTACTTTATCCAGAGATAGCTTCCACCTGCTTCCGGAATGGCAGAACCAAGCTCTGCATATGCCAGCCCGGTAAAAGTTGCAACTATACCATTCAGGAGAAATGCAAGAATGACTGCAGGGCCTGCAATTCCTGTGGCAATACCGGTGAGAGCAAAAATACCTGCACCGATCATGCCGGCAATGCCTATCATTGTTATATCAAAAAGCGTTAAGTCCCTGCTCAGGCTTACCCGAATATCATTATCTCCTGACACATTAATTTAGAGAAACGACTTAATTAATAATATTTTCCATATATTACTCACTATTCTGTGTAACAATGCACCAATTTATTGAAATATAGATAAACGGGAAAGAGAAATCACAAAATTTTCAAATATCCCTTATCCTATTATGATGGCATCCACTCTCAAAATCTCTTAAATAGCTCTATGTGAGAAAACTTCCGGTTACTCAAGGTAGAATATATTGAAGAGACGGGTAAAAAAAATTAATCGTTATTTTTTTTCTTTCCTCATGAATAAGCAACAGATTCCAACCATGATCAAGGTAATTAAATTATTAACGAATGGTATCCTGGAGACTTCTCTATTACTGATGTGATTATTGTAAATATGATTTTCAGAATAATCTGCTTCGATCCCTTCACTATTATTTATCAGAAAATTATCGTTCAGTGTATTGTTATTGGATATATCTAGAGAGATTCCATTCTTGCCGTTTGAGCCTATACTGTTATTGTTGATCAGATTATTGTTGGAATTAATAAAGGAAATTCCATCCAGACGGTTTGAATTAATTGTATTGTTGCTGAATCTGTTGTTGTTGGATGCCTCCAGAACGATTCCATTCCATATGTTAAAGTATATACTGTTATTTCTTAGCTCATTATTATTTGATCGCTCAAGAAAGATGCCATCGAAAGTGTTTGATTTTATAGTGTTATTGATAAGAATGTTATTACTTGAAGAAACAAGTTCAATACCATTCTCATTGTTTGACAGGATGTTGTTGGTAATTATACATTCTTCAACTTCGTCGAGATAAATCCCGGCTTTTGAAGGTCCATGGGTACCTGTTATGCTAAACCCCCTGATGATCACATTATTTGAGGTTATATAGAAAACATTATCATTTTCACTAGCTTGAACAGTAGTTTTATCAGGAATTTCGGAATTGGATACTATTGTTAATGGCTTGTTTATGTTCAAATTTTCATTATAAGTGCCAGGGTTAACAAGAATAGTATCTCCGGAATTTGAATTGTCTATAGCATCCTGTATGCTGGTATAATTTGCTTCCGGATCGTCGTTAACAGTGATAGTGGCAGCTGAAGAAGCACCTGTAATAATTATCAGGAAAAATAATGTTATCAACAATTGAATCATTTTATATCTGCTTAACATCCCCATCATCCTTTTACGAAGCATCATCGATCCCCACATGTTATCACTATTAATTCCTATGTTGCGAAGCAGGTAAAAACCACACGGTTATCTTATTCGCAAAATAATTTAACTGGTTATTGTAATTAATGAATTTGTCATGATCATTTTACCTGTGAAATCTTATACCTGTGTGGTTAAGCAATTCGTAAGCGCGAACTTTTATGAGATCAGTTATAATAAAAGCCGCCAATGCATACCCCCAAACAAACAGTGCCAGATTCCATCCCATTGCAGGGAGTAAAATCCCGTAAACAGTGATTATGGTGGCAATTAGTTGTGTAGCTATAACTGCTATAAATAAGGGTGCTGCTGGTTTTACTGACCAGAAGGGACCTTTTGTTCTTGCTACAAACATTGTTAAGTGGCCAGCTACAGAGAGCTTTAGATAGATAAAAGACTGGAGAACTTCATGGTTTAAGTGAAAAACATGTAAGCCTATATAAAGGATTCCAAATGATGTAGTAACTCCAATGATTCCAAGTATCGTAGCCATACTTAATAAAGTTCGCATATCCCATTTTTCCGGTGTATCAGAATATATGACATTATCGTAAGCAATGGTCATGATCGGTGCGTCATTTAGAAGTGCTAACAAAACTATCATTAAAGCAGTAACAGGATAGAACTGAAATACGATGATGGAAAGAGTTATGAAAAGCAGTATTCGAATTGTTTCAGCAATACGATAGATGGAATAATTGTTCATCCGCTGGAATATTTTACGACTCTCCTTGATCGCATCGATAATGACGGAAAGTCCGGGCTTTGTTAGCACGATGTCAGCAGCGGATTTGGCTGCATCCGTAGCACCGGCAATAGCAATACCGGCATCGGCCTTTTTTAGGGCTGGTGCATCATTGACCCCGTCGCCTGTCATACCTACAATATGATCCTTACGCTGTAGTAGTTCAACAATATGGTACTTATGTTCCGGGAATACCTGGGCAAAACCATTTGCAGTTTCAACAACATCCTGTGCTTTCCTGTCGGGCATATCCAGAAAGGAGGTAGCAAGCGCGATTTCTGGGTTTAGATTTACTTGTTTGGAAATCTCCTTAGCAATAGCTAGGTGATCACCGGTAACCATTTTGACATTCACGCCCATGGATTGTGCTTTTTTGATAGTTTCTTTGGAATCTTCGCGTGGTGGGTCGTAAAGAGCAATAAGACCGGCAAAATGCCAACTTCCTTTGTCATCGGTTCTGGCAACACCTAATGCCCGATATCCTTTGGAAGCAAAATTGTTAACATCTTCATCAACCTGTGCACTGGATGTATCTTTCCTGTTTATAAGAGACAGAATTACCTGGGGTGCCCCCTTAGTTACCTTGAACCGATTTCCATTGGTATGTTCTATTGTAGCTTCTGTCATTTTTGAAACGGGGTCAAAAGGTTTGAACGCAATTACCTTGTAGCTACCAGTTATCCCGTCAAAATCCTGTATAGTTTTGGTTTTCGTAACAATTGCATTATCAATAGGATCCTGATTCTCTTCTCTAGATGCCAAGGTGGCAAACAGAAGCACATCTTTTTCTGAAAAATCCTGGAAGGGCTTTATTTCGGAAAGGACCAGCTCATTTTTAGTAATGGTGCCCGTCTTATCTGAACACAAAATATCCATTCCAGCCATTTCCTCGATAGCAGCAAGTTTAGTAACGATAGCTCCCTCTTTAGCCAGAGATATCGCACCTACCGCCATAGTCACCGAAAGAACTGCCGGTAAGGCTGCCGGTATAGCTGCTACAATTAGTACCAGCGCAAATTGGGAAAAATCCAACAGACTTTCATGACGATAAAGCACCACAAAAAATATCAGGACTACAAGTACAAGAGCAAAAGCAATCAGATAGTCACCTATCTTGATGACAGCCTTCTGGAAGTGGCTTTGGGTTTTGGCTTCTTCCACCAGCTTAGCGGTCTTGCCGAAATATGTTCCCATCCCGGTGGCAACTACCAATGCATCCATTTCACCCTGACGGATAACGGAACCGGAGTATGCAATATCAAGAACATGCTTTTCCACAGGGAGGGATTCGCCGGTTAATGCAGATTCATCTACCAGCAGATAATCTCCACTTATGAGTTTAACATCCGCGGGTAAAATATCACCTAGACGGAGACGTATCACATCTCCAGGCACTATTTCGCGAGCAGTGACTTCAAGCCATTTGTTATCGCGAAGCACCCTTGCTTTCACGGCCAATTTCTGTTTTAACAATTCAATAGCATTGTCTGCTTTGTGTTCCTGCCAGAATCCTACCATGGCATTTAACATCAGCAGCGAAAAGATAATCGAAAAGTCCTCCCACCGATGGAGGATTGCAGATAGGATTGCTGCGATTTCGATCATCCATGGAATGGGTCCCCAAAAATAGCTTAAGAATTTGACAATTGAGCTGGTTTTCTTTTCAGTAATCTCATTAGGCCCATATTGCTGAAGTCGCTCTTCTGCTTCTGAAGCAGAAAGACCCTTTTCACCCGATGAAAGCTTTTCCAGTATTTCACTTATGGTTGCGTTCTTTGCCTCTTCCATGCTTATGAAAGTTTGAACCATGGTCATTCTGCCTCGTTACATTTCCTTTCATCAAAGAGCATTGCAGTAGCTACTCCGATCTGAATTAAAGCAAGCATTGTATCAAATTCCAATGATTTTGAATAACTGGCCACCTGTACCCCCAAGGCACGTGTTAATTTAATTTAGTCTTTTATTGGTATATATGATTGATGGATACTGGTTATTTTAAAGGCTAAATATTTATACTGCTTCTTTGTTACAATATCGAGTGAATAATATGAATAACCTGGCAAAAATTCTAGTTTTAGTAATGTTTGTTCTTTATGTAGTTGGACACTTCGTTGCTTGATTAATTCGGGTTTCTATAGAAATGTGGTTCTTTAGAAACTACATAATTTAACGATAAAATGCAATTTTAACCACAAATTCAAGGGGATTTTGTGGTCAATTTTTGGTAAAAAGAGATGTAATGTTCTGAATATAAATGATCTTATTCCAAATCCTCATCTTCAAAGATAAACAGCTCATCGATGGTTGTTTCTAATTCTCTTGAAACTTTATAAGCAAGCTTGAGTGAAGGGTTGTATTTCCCCTTCTCCAGAAAACTGATTGTTTCCCTGCGCACCCCTACAATATCAGCAAGCTCTTGCTGGGTGAGGTCATACCGTGCTCTTAGTTCCTTGATTCGTGTTTTCATTCAACATCTCCTTTTCTCCTGAAGTAGAGCTGGAACAGGTTGGCCGTGATTATCATTACAAAAAATACAACTCCTATCACACTGTTTACATCAAGGGAAATTATTTCAAAATAATTCATCCAGAACATACCAGTAAGAACAAAGAAAGTTGTAATCCATGAATAAGACAGGCTAATTGAACCAATTTTTCTGCTCCATTCGTCTTGTATTGGACCTTCCCCGTATTTAAGGGCATAGAGAATTCCATACAGAATAATAACAGAACCCATTGTAACAAGAGTTATAGTTATAATCTGATCAAGTTCCATAAATATTTCCACAAATATTCCTACGAGTAGAATCAATGTACCTGCAAGAATTCGATTCCTGTATTTTTTTGGCATGTTTGCTGACATACTAACACCTTGTGATTTTCAAAGAAATGTTTTTTATTTCTAATATTAAGTTATATATTTTTAATATAAATAGTTAGCTATATCTAACATAATATTAGATATATATAATGTCTGGTAATGAATTTAACTTAAATTCAGAAATAATATTCAAAATCCATCGACACTTCTTTCGGATATATACTAAGGCTTGAAGGCAGAGTTATTTCGACTACAAAGTCACTCTTTTGACTTTAAATAAGGGACTTTATGATTGAGCCCAAGATTTGGAATTACTTTTTATAGCAAACCGTACAAAAGTTCTTTTGGGTTTTTAATGGTTGGAAACAAATCAATGGGCTTATGGTCAGCTACTTCGATTGGTGTTGGCGCAATGGTTGGTGCAGGGATCTTCTCGATATTTGGAACTGCAACTCAGATATCTGGCAATGCAGTTTATATATCGTTCATCATCGCTGGATTGATCGCTCTATTGAGTACATATTCCTATGCAAAAATGGGTGTCAGGTATCCTTCTGCGGGTGGTCCTGTTGAGTTCCTTGTAAGGGGTTTCGGAGATGGTGTATTGAGTGGGGGGTTGAACATTCTTCTCTGGACCGGTTATATATTTGGACTTGCTCTTTATGCAAAGGGTTTTTCCCTTTATGCAATGACATTCATGCCAGCCGGATCGTCGGCAATCTGGTCAAATATCTTTGCTACTGCAATTATTGTCATCTTTACAGCCATTAATTTTATAGGTGCAAAAGCTGTGGGCAGATCGGAAATCTTTATTGTTTCAATAAAAGTAGGCATCCTAATGCTTTTTGCTCTTGCCGGATTGTTTTTTATAAAACCAGACAATATCTCAATTTCACATTTCACATTTTCCAAACACTCCAAATATACTCTTTGGAGCAGGGATTGTATTTCTTGCCTATCAGGGATTTGGATTGATAACTAATGCTGCAGAAGATATGGAAGATCCCCGGAAAACTCTCCCTAAAGCTCTATATCTGAGCGTACTAATTGTCATCTGCATTTATGTTCTTGTAAGTCTCGCAGTAATTGGAAATCTGTCCATGTCCGAAATCATAAATTCCAGGGACTATGCTTTAGCAGCATCTGCAGAACCGTTCCTGGGAATTGTTGGATTCAAGATAATGGCAATAGCTGCGCTTTTCTCAACATCTTCAGCTATCAATGCATCTCTTTATGGTGGTGCAAATGTCAGTTATCTTATCGCCAAGGAGGGGGAGTTGCCCGAATTTTTTGAGAGGAAAGTCTGGAAAAGAAGTACTGAAGGCTTATTTATTACATCAGGCCTGGTCATTCTGTGTACAAATCTGCTGAATTTAGAAGGGATCGGTATGCTGGCGAGTGCTTCTTTGTTGGTGATATATGTGGCCGTTAATGCGGCCCACTTACGTTTGTTCGGGGAAACAGGTGCAAAGCCATATCTGATATGGTCATCCCTTGTAAGCAGCCTTGTATTCTTCGGAATCCTTGTATATTACGAACTACTAAACTCAATAAAAACCTTATTTGCATTTGCATTTGTCCTCACGTTCTGTTTCATTGTAGAGTGGATCTATAGGAAATACTCCAGAAGAGAAATAAAGACCAGAGAGCTGATTTGATGAGGCAATCCTATGAATGACACGGTTTCAGAAAAATCCATTGGATATCTGTCTGCGGTTTCTATTGGCATTGGGGGGATGGTAGGCGGAGGTATCTTTGCAGTCCTTGGTCTTGCTGTTGAACTTGGGCAGGGGAAAACACCTATCGCATTTGGACTTGCCGGTATCGTTGCATTGATCACATCGTATTCCTATGCAAAGCTATCTGTCAAATATCCTTCCGAAGGAGGGACTGTCGAGTTTTTGAATCAGGCATTTGGTTCAGGGCTTATCACAGGTGGACTAAATATTCTTCTATGGTTAAGTTATGTTATTATGCTTTCACTTTATGCCTATGCTTTTGGAAGCTATGGTTCCACGTTTTTTCCCGATTCGATGCAATCGGTCTTAAAACATGTACTCACCAGTGTCATTATTGTGTCGTTAACTGTAGTGAACATTGCTGGTGCAAAAGTAGTTGGAAAATGGGAAGAGTGGATTGTTGCCTTTAAGGTTGCTATTTTACTGATATTTATCAGTGTAGGTATATGGAGTACTAAATCCCACCAGCTTCAGCCAACAATTGGTGCAAATCCGCTTCAGCTTGTGGCTGGAGGGATGATCATTTTTTTGGCTTATGAAGGATTTGAATTGATCGCAAATACTGCAAAAGATATCAAAGATCCTGAAAAAACACTTCCTCGTGCCTATTATTCAGCTGTTGTATTTGTTATTTTACTTTATGTGTTAATTGCTTTTGTTACCGTTGGAAATGTATCAGTTGATAACATTATACAGGCCAAAGATTATGCTCTTGCTGTAGCTGCAGAGCCTTTCCTGGGAAATTTCGGTTTTAACCTTATTGCAGTCGCGGCTCTCTTGTCTACAGCTTCAGCTATTAACGCAACATTATATGGTGCTTCACGTGTGAGCTTTATTATTGCCAAAGATGGGGAATTGCCTGAAATACTGGAAGAAAAAATATGGAATCGGCCGATTGAAGGTCTTTTGATCACCTCAGCTCTCACATTGATCGTAGCAAATACTTTTAATTTAAACAGTATCTCAATAATGGGGAGTGCTGGATTTTTATTGATCTTTGGAGCTGTCAACGCTTCCAATGTTTACCTTTCTCAGAAGACATCAAGTTATAGATGGATCTCAATAACAGGGGTTGTTGCCTGTTTTGTTGCACTGCTTACATTGATCTGGTACACTTTGAATAACTCCCCAAAAGATATTTTCATACTGGCCTTTATGATTTGCTCAGCATTTGCCATCGAAGTAATTTATAGGAGATGTACAGGCAGATGCATAAAGAAAATCCATGAATGACATAATTTATTTTTAAACCTAATTATATTAATTTTGTCACAAGCTATAAATGGAATATGTCCCATTAGATATATGGGGTAATTAGAAATTTGTCCATAATTTGTGGGTAATGGGCAAAACGAGGCACTGAAATACTTGATTTGATAAAGGTTTTCTTATGAGGTGAAACTATAGGAAATACTAATCCGCATCTGTGTAAAAAGTGTAGGACACATCTTAAAAAGCTGATAATGGGGTCGAACATCATCTACTATTGTCCAAACTGTGGGTGCAAAACGTCTTCGCAGTATGTGATCTAAAAGAAGTTGCTATCAAGACGATAACAGAATATCTGACAGACCAAATCCAAAACCTACATATCAAGAGAGTTTCGATTAAACACCATTTGATCTGGTTGGGTATATATTTACAATCCACTTAAATAAATCACTTGAAATTGAAGTATCCAAATGAGTACATATATATTAATGAAGATACTTGAATCAGCTCCTGATAGGTATGACTGGTGCATTCGTATTCTCACTGTTGGAAGATTAGATAAGGCTTATGATAATTTAACAGCCTATATACAAAAAGGGCAGATTGTGCTTGATATTGGTTGTGGGAGCGGAGCACTGACACTAAAAGCTGCTGAAAAAGGTGCAAAAGTAAAAGGAATCGATGTCAATTCCCAAATGTTAGATATTGCACAAATGCGGGCAAGTAAAGCAAGTCTTATGCAAAACATCGAGCTGTTTGAAATGGGTGTTGCAGAGCTTGGGAGCGAAAATGCAGAAAGTTACGATGCTGTAATGAGTGGACTTTGTTTTTCTGAATTAACTGATGATGAATTATTCTATACGTTGAAAGAGGTAAAAAGGATATTGAAGGTGGGTGGTCTCTTCCTCATTGCCGATGAGGTGATCCCTAAAAATAGCTTCAAGAGGATGCTCAATTGGTTCATAAGATTTCCTTTTGTAATAATTACTTACCTTATTGCACAAACCAGTACAAATGCCATCAAAAACCTGCCGGAAAAAGTGAAAGAAGCAGGATTGCAAGTAGAATCGATCAGATATAATAAAACAGGGAATTTTATTGAATTGGTGGCAAAGAAACCTGAAGAGATAATGAAATGAATCTACATTACCTCATTATATACATTATTGAAACTCTATTGAGAGTTTTCCCTTTCCCCTGTCAAACAGGTTTGATTAAGATAGGGGATCCTGATATCAATTCACCTGTTATTCTGACCTGCAATTATCATCTAACTGTAGAAGGAGTAAAAAGGGCGATAAAAGGAATCGATGTTTATCTTCTTGTTGCTAATAGCAAAGGAATAAATGTCTGGTGTTCAGCTACAGGTGGCCGTTTCACAAATCATGACGTAATTTCAGTTCTGAAAACCAGCGGAATTGAAGAAGTAGTAGGTCACAGAAATGTAATATTGCCCCAACTTGCGGCCACAGGTGTCGAAGCTAAGATCATAAAGGAAAAAACAGGATGGGAAGTGATATGGGGGCCAGTATATGCAAAAGATCTCCCTCTTTTTCTAAAAGACCATTTCATCAAAACACCGAAAATGAGGGAAGTCGAGTTTCCCTGGAAACAACGTATTGAGATGGCTGTTGCCTGGGCATTTCCAATCTCTGCTGTCTTGGCTATCATCATGATTATTTTCCGGAGTGAGGCTATTCTTCCTGTTGTTTTCCTGGTTTGGATCATATCATTCTTAATTTTTATATCATTTCCGGTTTATAGCCGTTTTTTAAAAACTGAGGGGAAAAAAATTGGATTTATTTTCTTTGATTTTGGGCGTGGAAGCCTTCAACTGATTATATGGACCATTCTAATGGTTGCTCTTGCTATTTATGTAGTGTTATCTGGAAATTTCTCGTGGAGATTTATTTTATTCTGGGGTTTTATTTCATTCATTGTTGTTCTCATCCTAAGCATTGATCTAATGGGTAGCACACCAGTCTACAAAGGTGGGTTTCAGGATGATAGATTGCTAAAAGTTATCCTTGATAAGGATAAGTGTAAAGGTGTTGGTTTTTGTGAGGAGATCTGTCCGAGGAATTGCTTTGAGGTAGACAGAAAGCGACATATTGCAACAATGCCTAGGGCAGATCAATGTGTTCAATGCGGTGCTTGCATCGTCCAATGCCCTTTAAATGCTTTATATTTTAAGAGTCCAAATGGTGAAATTATACCTCCTGAAACCATCAGAAAATTTAAGTTAAACCTTATGGGGAAACGTTTTGTGAAAGTAGAGGAAAAATAAAGTGAATTATAATCAGTTCTGAATAAAAATTTTTATTAATCGGTTATGTTTCGGGTTTGGCCAGTAGTTTCAGATAATAATGGCAAATTTATACTGGATGAAATAAACACTTCATATCAAAACCATTTTTGATTTATACGAGGATAGACAAATTTCATTTGTGCGGGGAACCAAATTATGGGAAAGAAATGGTTAATTATTGCCGGAGAAGAGGCTGGACCCAGATCTAACAAGATGGGGGGAATCTGGGATGTTATCGATGCAGAAGCTACAACTCTGGCATCACTTATTGATTCCAAAGAAATTAAAGATGAATCGATGCCAAAGATAATTGTAGTTGGTCCATATTATGGTCATAGTGGAGCTGACTGGAACAAAGGTCTCAACAGGATTACTGATATAAGTGAATTAGAGGAGTTCCGCAATGATGAAGATGTATCTGCAGCCATTGAAACTCTTAGATTGTCCGGTATTGATGCCATAAGTGGAGTTAGAAAAATCAGCAATCTTGAAATAATTTACTTGCTGTTTAATACAGAAACTTTTAGCAGAGTGCCTGCAGAATATAAAGGGGTTGACATGTCCCTTGAAAACAAAGTAAAAAGTGAAGCATATGAATTACTGGGACTTGATTCATTAACCTATGAGAATATGGATAATGGAACTGAATATTGCCATTATCTTAATTTATCGTATGCCATTTCTGAATTTATATGTGAACTTTTTAAAATAAGTCAGAAAAAACTTAAAGAATATAAAAATATACATCTCTCTGAAACAAAAAGACCTGCTGATTCAAACATACAGTTATCTCTTCATTGTCACGAATTTTCAGTTTTCTATGCCATTGCAAGACTCAAGAAAATATGTTTACCATTGAAAACAGTAGCTACATACCACGCTACACTGCCTGGAAGAGTAGCTGGGCATTACGCAATACAGAAAATACGCAACAACGATAGTTCATGGTCAGAAGGTGTACCCAGGAACCTAGCTGAATTGGAATCTCTTTCAAAGTATGCTGATGTGGTAACAGCTGTGGGCGAATCTACAAGGAAAGAAGTGAAGCTTTTTTATGGGGTTTCCGGGATACTGGTTAGAAATGGAATTCTTATTGAAAACGATGGTCTTGACTGGGAAAAGAAAAAGCAGTGTCGTGAAAAGATCCAGATGTTTTTGTCCGATAATCTGTATAAATATCATGATGGTGAACAGTCATCTCCAAAAAAAGTGATCCCCATATTTTCGATTTCAAGAATAGAGATCGAAAACAAAGGATACCCCGATTTGCTTGATTCTCTGGTTTTGCTTGATCGTATGGTAAAATCCGAAATACTCATGGGTAAGCTTGATGAAGATGTACGAGTCGTATGCTTTTTGGTTACAGCCCATGGACAAAAGACGAATTTGCCTTTAGGTTTTCCAATAAATCTTCCAAAAGAAGTACTTATTGGAGAAGAGCTCAGACTCCAGAAGATGATTGAAGAGAGAGGGCTTGAATGCTCAAATCTTCCAAGTGGTAGAAGATGTGTTTCAGCTGTGTTATATCCTCAATGGTTATCAGACCACGATGAGGGTTTGAATATGAACCATGATGAGTTCATGACGGGGTGTATTGCAGGAGTATTTCCTTCGAGATATGATCCATTCCTGTTAACAGGACTTGAGGCTGGCAAGGAATACACTCCCAGTATTGTTAGCAAAGTATGTGGTTTTAGCGATGCTCTGAAAACTGTCAAAACTTTGGTTCCGGGTATGGGGGGTGTAGTTGTAGTAGATAATGTTGATGTATCATACAATGAAACCATCGTGGATTACGCTATCGCTATGGACTACTTTTTGGATAGCTATCTTCATGATAAGGTAAAATACAACCTTTTATGCGAAGAGGCATATCTTCTCGCTGGAGAGATGAACTGGGAATTACCCACTAAGCATTACTATGAACTTTTAACTGGTGTTAAGATAATAAAAATCTGATGATTATTACAGTTGTTTCAAAGCATATTATTCCAATTCTCCAATTTTTCCCTCTCATAAGCATTGAGAGTGAACGGGTTATCACTCCTGGTATTCTGCTTCATGTGGTGCAAAGTACCCTTAGAGAATCCCATTTTCTTCCATTCGGTATAAGGCATGTCAATGATCTTCTTCCTCAATAGATCAGAATCATCCCTCTTGCCCATATAAGCAGGCTTACTGAACTCAACCGTTTTTCTTCTTCCCAACAAGATGATGACTAAGCTCCCTTGCCTTGAGCAACAGTACAGAACCCCAAGAACTATTCTTCATCCTCAACTGCCTGGAATCCTGCCTAAAGTAAATTTCAAAAATAGTTTTGTACCTACAAGTCAGTTTAGTAAATGAAAATATAGAATCACATATCAAAATCAGGAGTAATATAATGACTAAAATAGCTTATCTTTACGTTCTTAACACGATGGCCGACTGGGAGCCGAGTTACCTGATCGCTGAATTGAATTCCGGCCGTTATTTCAGGAAGAATACAAGCGAATACACGGTCAGGACAGTAGGTATTACAAAAGAGCCTGTTGTTACCATGGGTGGGTTGCGCATTGAGCCAGACATTAGCCTTGATGAATTAATGACTGACGATGCCGGAGTGCTGATCCTGCCAGGTGGCGATACCTGGCTTGAAGATATTCACACGCCAATACTGGAGAAAGCAAAGGAGTTCCTGGATGCAGGTATCACTGTTGGTGCCATATGTGGTGCAACTCTGGGTTTTGCTAAAGCCGGCCTTCTGGATAACAGACTCCATACAAGTAATGATCTGGATTACCTGAAAACGGTCTGTCCCGATTACACCGGAGAATCATTTTATCGTCAGGAGCCTGCTGTGACTGATGGTAACCTTATAACTGCCTCAGGGATTGCCCCTCTTGAATTCGCAAAGGAAGTTATCAGGAACCTGGATGTATTTTCGGCTCAGACCCTTGAAGCATGGTGTCAGTTATATGTTACTCATAAGACGCAGTATTTCTATGCAATTATGGAGTCGCTGGAAGAGTGAGGTAAGAGTTTACAGTGTGTTTTAGGTTTGGTATTCTGCTCCATATCGTGCAAAAATGGATATATAAAAAACTAAGATATTCTTTGTTAAGGGAATTAAAAGGTGGGAACAATGGAATTAGGCGCATTTTCAGTTAGTCTTAATGTAAAGGATATTGAATTGTTCCAAAAAAAGTTGCTGTAAAAAGTAATAATATTTCATTTAATGAATATTAAAAAATAAGATATTCCTCATTATCAGGACAATAATATGCTTAGACCCTGATCAGCCCAAGTAAACCCAAAGTATAGAGGAATATCATTAAAAATGCAGCAGTTGCCTCTCGTTTAGTCCATCCTTTCTCTCCGTTCACAAGTCCTTTCAATGCGGATATGTAACTTATGAGTTGATCATTTTCATGATATTTTGTTTTCCTTGCTTCTTTTACTTCGGCGATCGAAAGGCATATCCAGAGAAGGAAAACGTATCCTGCTATCAGGGAAAGTAGTGAAAAATCCGGATGTGACCATGTTCCAAGTGTTTCTCCTGCAATTTCATTAAGAAGAGTGAAGAATCCTGTAAAGTATGCAAGTCTTAAAAGGCTTAAATTTGTAAACAGCATAAATGAAGCTATAAATTTAATAGATATGATCAGGGGGTTCTTTGTCAGATCAAAGAGTATGAAATCTGCCAGTATAAGCAGAATAAAACTTAAGATGACGAAATGATCTGTAAAATTGAACCACTTGGATCTTGAATATTGTTTTTCGAATATCTTCCAGAGGTTGTGAGCTGACCAGAATATTGCTCCATACCCGGGTAATATCCAAAGCGGAACATTTCCTAATACACCACTGATGTATGTAAAATATCCGTATTGTACGCCCAATAATTCATGTATGAAACCAAAAATGGATGCTATCAAAAGCAACGTTTTTCCTTCAATTTTGCTGTTCTTCCAAAAAACGATCCATAATACAGAGAGTATAACTGCAGGAGCAAATTCATCCTTTGTCTGGATATAATATGCAAGAATACCAAGTATTGTACAAAGCATGAACAGAAAAAAGTACAATGGAGTATTGACAAGTATTCTGCTTTTGTTTTCAATATACTTCAGGGGGAAGAATCCACTCATAAAAAGTTCTCCTTGATCTTAGACTGATAATCGTTCCAATTTTCATCTTAATAAGTAATTCTTACAAGTTGAAATGGATCATCTGTTAATGTTTCTAATTATACTTTGCCACTAAAGTTTATTTGATAGGGGTGTCGGGCATAGCGATAGCTATCACCCTAATTCTTCGATCTCTCCTTTACATGAGTGTTGAGAGCAAAACTAAAAATTACTTCCATCTCTTTAATTTTGGAAGATTCTGTTGGCTAATCTTTTTTGCTTCTTCCAGTGACATGATCCCATTTTCATCAATTGCTTTGGAGCATTGCTCTATCATTTCATCCAAAGTAATGTTGGGCTGTGTGAACTCGCCATTCTGGTAACAATAATTGCAATATTCTTCACTCTTTGAACCATCTGCATTGGTTCCAAAATCCTCGTCCTTCCCCAAAGGCATTCCACAACTCTGGCAAAAGACCAGACCTTCCAGCTCCTTCATATCCATGCTTTACCCCTGCTCCATTAGTTAAGTACCCGTATAATTATTGTACAGCAGACTATATCAATTTGACTGTGTAAAAAATATTAAACTAAATATTAATAACACTCACCCAATTTCTCCAACCGCTTAAGTGCCTGATTGTTAGGGTCAACGATCCATCACTTTTTGTATTCTCCATCATATAATGTAAAATCGCCTTCGGAGATCCCATGTTCTTTCATTTAACATAAGTCATATCCAGAATCATCCTCTCAGGCATCATAAAATACCCTGATGTCATCGACCCATATAGATCAAATAAACAATGAGAGGATATTTATACACATAAAGTCCCTAAATATACTGGGGAGTATAAATGCTCAGATTAAGATTCCATGGCAGGGGTGGCCAGGGAGCAAAGGTTGCCAGCAGAGTGCTCGGTACTGCTGCATTTCTGGATGGTTACAATGCTCAGGATTTCCCGTTATATGGTGCCGAGAGAAGAGGGGCACCTATCACTGCGTTTACCCGTATATCAAGAGATGATATCATGGAGCGGGGCTTAGTTTCTGATCCTGATATTGTGATCGTTATGGACGAAACCTTACTCTCGGATCCTCAAGCTATGCCATTATCAGGACTTAAAAAAGGTGGTATTGTTTTTGTAAACACACCTCTTAGTCCTCTTGAAACAAAGGAAGAGTACGGGATCGAAGACCATGTGATCACACTGGATATCACAAAGGTCAGCCTTGATATGATCGGAAAGTCCGTCCTCAGCAGCCTTGCAGCTGGTGTTGCTTCCAGGATCGCTGGTATTGGGGAGGAGGCTTTAAAGGGTGCCCTGGAAAAGGAACTATCCGGAATCATATCGGACAGAGATCTTCTAGGAAAAAATACAGAGGCTGCACTTTATTGTTACAATACTTTAGTACCGGTCCAGGTAAAAACTGCTGAGACAATCAGGGAAAAAGAGAATGTTATCACATTACCTTTTGAAACTGCCCGTGTATCCAGTCCTGCCATAAATGCTACCGGCAATACTCCCTTGCGAAGAACAGGAAACTGGCGTGTGTTCAGACCTGTCTGGAATTATGACATCTGCACCAGGTGTATGACCTGTGTTTCCAGGTGTCCTGAGGGTTGTATCCGGCTGAACGAAGACGGCTATCCGTATGCGGATTATGACAATTGTAAGGGATGTTTGGTATGCGCCGAGGAATGTCCGGTAAAAGCTATCACTAAAGTTCGGGAGATTCACTCCCGGTCCGAAGAGGGGGATCAATAATGGGAAAAGAGATGCTTACCGGTAACAGTGCTGCTGCCTGGGGAGTGCGACTGGCAGAGGTGGATTATATTCCGGCATATCCTATAACTCCCCAGACTGAGATAATTGAGACAATTGCAAAGTGGATATCCGATGGGTCTATGGATGCGAGTTTTGTCACCATGGACTCGGAACATTCCATGATCACGGCTGCAGGGGCTGCTTCAGCTACCGGTGCCAGGACCTTTACGACTACGTCCAGCCAGGGACTGCTGTATGGTTTTGAGATGATATATACAGTGGCAGGGTGGAGGGTTCCTCTGGTGATGGTCAACGTATCGAGGGGTTTATCCTCACCGATCACCCTGGGTCCGGACCATAACGATATTCTGGCAGTCCGGGATTCGGGATTCCTGCAGATCCATTGCGAGACCTGCCAGGAGGTACTTGATTCTGTCCTGATGGCATACAGGCTGGCAGAGGATGAGCGTGTGCTCCTGCCGGTGATGGTTAACATGGACGGTTTTTACCTTTCATTTACCAGGGAAGCTGTGGAGATCCCTGATGTGGAGAAGGTCAGGAGTTTCCTGCCAGAATACAGGCCGGAACATGCCTTTTTCAAGGCAGCCAGGCCAATGGCCCAGGGAGTAGCGGTCCTTGGCGGGGATTATTATTCTTATTTCAAGTACCAGATGCACCTTGCAAGTCAGAATGCTCTTGAGATCTACAAAGAGGTCTGTGATGATTTTGAAAGGATATTTGGCAGGAAATACGAGGTCATTGACGAATATATGATGGAAGATGCCGAATATATCCTTGTGATGACAAACTCATTCTCAACTCTCGGGAAGGCTGCTGTGAAAAGGGCACGGGAGGATGGGGTCAAAGCCGGCTTATTAAGGCCGAGGTTCTTAAGGCCATTTCCGGAATCTGAAATAAAGAACGCATTGAAAGGAAAGAAAGCTGTGGCTGTCATCGACCAGAACATCAGCGTAGGAAAGGGAGGTATCATCTATTCAGAGATGGCAGGTTGCTTGTACAATGAGATTGACAGGCCTCTTTTGCTATCTTTCATTGGAGGACTTGGAGGCAAGAACATCAGCCAGAAAGAGTTCGAGTTTATCTTTGAGAAAATGATCAGTGCATCGGATACTGGAATTGTTGAACCTCCTTCTCTACTCTATACGGAAAGTGAGTTGGAAGGCATAACAAAACTGAAAGAGATCGCAGGGAAGGAATAAAGATATGGATACATCAACCATCAGATCCATAAAGGAACTGCCACCTGAAGAGAACATGCTGCCAGGGACTGCTGCATGTGCAGGCTGTGGCGGTCTCCTGACATTGAGGTATTGCCTGAAGGCACTGGGTGATAAGATCGTCATCGTAAATGCAGCAGGATGTTTTACCCTTCTTACCATCTATCCATTTTCACCATTCAGGAATTCCTGGCTTTATACGGCAATGGCCTGTGCACCTGCAGGAGCCCAGGGTGTCCGGGATGCTCTGGACATACTGATCAAAAAAGGGAAGCTTGATCCTGAAGAGAACCTGAAGGTGGTCGTGCTCTCCGGTGATGGTTCTGCATATGATATGGCACTCTCCTCCACATCCGGGGCAATTTACCGCAACCTGGACTTCTACTACATCTGTTATGATAATGAAGCATACGGAAATACCGGTTTCCAGCATTCAGGAGCATCTCCTTTTGGTTCAAGGACAGGAACAACCCCTCCCGGAAAGGAGGTCCCGGTTGGTTCACAGCTTCAAAAGAAGAACCTGTTCGACATCTGGAACAGTCACAAACCGCCATACATTGCAACTGTTTCACCGGCATATCCTGTTGACCTGATGAACAAGTTCAAAAAAGCAGAACAATTCAAAGGTCCAAAGCTTTTCATATCTCACATACCCTGTCCGCCCGGATGGGGATTTGATCCATCCCGATCTGTCAGACTTGCAAAGCTTTCAGTTGAGACAGGGCTCTGGCCATTAAAGGAGTCTGTCCATGGTGAGGTGGAACACACTTATGTCCCGAAGAAATTCAAGCCTGTGGAAGAGTACCTTAAAGAGCAGGAACGATTTTCACATCTTTTCAAACCGGTAAGACAGGAGGATGCTTTAAAAAGCATTCAGGAGATGGTGGATGAGTACTGGAAGAAACATGAGCTCCTTCCTTAAATCCCCCTCCCTCCTCCTTTGTTATACGAATCCCGGAGCTGATGAGAACAGTGACCATCGTCTGTAACCCATAGCCTTGTGGACCCTTGCAAGGGCAAGCTCCAGAGCAGCCTCCCGTGGAAGTATACTTTTGCTTTCTGAGTCAGTCAACACCAATCTGGTATTGAGACGTATCTTCTCCTCTATGGCCTGAAGTGCTGCACATTCACTGGCTCCCTCATATTCCATAGCAGCGCAGATCACTCCTCCTGCGTTGGCAATGAAGTCCGGAACGCACAGGATACCTTTCTCATGCAGGTACTTCTCAGCTTCAGGAGTTATTGGTATGTTGGCACCTTCAACAACAAGTTTTGTTTTCAGGCGGTGCACATTCCCCTCATTAAGGACATCCGGACGTGCTGCCGGGATCCATATATCACAGTCAACATCTATGACTGCATCGAGCTCGAGTTTCTGTCCTCCGGGATAATCGACCACGCTTCCTCCGGAGTCTTTTAAAGCTATCAACGCATCAACGTCGACCCCTTCTGAGTTATATAAAGTACCTCTGGAATCTGCTACTGCAACCACAACTGCTCCTTTTTCCACAAGGAAGCGTGCTGCGTTCTTGCCCACTGCCCCAAATCCCTGTACCACAACTCTGGCTCCTTCCAGTTTGAAGTCACAGAACTCAAGGGCAACTTCAGTTGAATGTCTGAGCCCCCATCCGGTAGCCCCTATCTCATCCAGGGGGATTCCTCCAAGGACTCTGGGCAATCCGACCACCCTGCCGATCTCATCCTTTACACAGGCCATGCAGTCCTCATCCGTACCCATGTCAGGAGCAAAGATGTATTCCTCTATCTCCCTCAATGAGCAGGCCAGGGCTCTTAGAAGTTCTACCTTTTTTTCAGGATCCATCTTCGGGTCAGCATAGACAACAGCCTTTCCTCCTCCATAGGGAAGGCCTGCAGCTGCATTCTTAAGGGTCATGGCCCTTGCCAGACGGAAACACTCCTCTGTGCTAACATCCGGAGCTATGCGTACTCCTCCAATTGAAGGTCCTGCCGCCACATTATCCACCACAAGCACAGCTTTCAATCCAACAGACGGTTCATATATATGGATGATCTTGCTCGGTCCAAGCTCATCCGCAAATCGAAAAATATCTTCCGTATAAACCCCTCCCTTATATATCTCCTGATTCACAAGATCACAGGACATCATGTAGTATTTTCTCTTTACTGAATAATAATATTTACCTACAGACCACACTTTTGATTGTTATTTCAATCGGCTCTTTGCCACAGCCCTTTTTCTTTTAGCTTTTCGATTACATCCATTTTTGTCTCGAACTCGGTGACCCTGAGCTCTTTGCGCTTGATCTTGCCACTGATGGTCTTTGGTAGTTCCCTTAAAAATTCGATTTCCCTTGGATATTTGTAGGGAGCAGTCACCTTTTTGACGTGATTCTGGATATCTTTAATAAGTTCTTCAGATGGCTCGAATTCCTTCCTCAGGACAACAAAGACCTTAACAACCTCTCCTCTTATTGGATCTGGACTCGGGATCATCGCCGATTCAATGACAGCTTCATGAGAATTTACTGCACTTTCAACTTCAAATGGACCGATCCTGTAGCCCGAACTTATACATATATCATCAGCCCTTGATTCGAACCATATGTATCCGTCCTCATCCAGCATTGCAAGGTCACCGGTCAGATACCAGTTTCCAACAAAGCATTCTCCTGTTTTTTCAGGTTTGTTGTGATATCCTTTGAAAAGCATAGGATGATCCCTTGCGACAGCGATTGTCCCCTTTTCGCCTGAGGGTAACTTTTCACCTGTATCGGGATCGACAATTGCCCCCTCTACACCGGGTGTGAACCTGCCCATGGACCCGGGCTTTATTTTCATTCCGGGCAGGGTGCAGGCAATGACACAGGTTTCTGTTTGTCCGTATCCCTCTCTCACAGATACCCCGAACTTTTCATCGAAGAAATTAACGATTCCCGGGGTACAGGGCTCACCTGCAGTTAAGATAACCTTCAGTTCCGTCAGATCGAATCTCTGGTCCGCATCTTCGATCGTTGCCATGGCCCTGAGTTCCGTTGGGGTAAAACATGCCTTATTTATATTCCATTTATCAAGCAGTTCAAACCATTTTTCAGGCTCAAATCTTCCGGAGTAATGAAAGTTGGTAGCTCCTGCATTTAGAACAGCACCGAACGGTCCCCAATACCATTTTGCCCAACCTGGCTCGGTTGTTGCCCAGCATAGCTCATCGGATCGTGTGTTCCACCAATAATATCGATTTAGCCTGTCGAAGCAGTACATCAATGAATGGTTATGCAATACACCCTTTGGTGCACCTGTGGTCCCGGAGGTGTAGTTGATGGCCAAAAGATCTCTTGCATTTAGTGTTTCGAGGTTCAGGTCTGTGGATGCAGAATAGATCTCCTTTTCATAATTTCTCCATCCTTCTCTCTGACCTGAAAAGAATAGGTTGATTTCCGGGATCCTGTCCTTTATTGCATCTACCTCATCAGCAACTGCAGGATCATCTGTTATCAAAGCCTTTGCTCCGGCATCCATTATCCTGTAGTCTATGTCCCTGCTTTTGAGCATGATCGTACTTGGAACGACAGCTCCACCTATGGCCCAGATGCCGAGACTCGCAACATAAACATCCGTTCCCCTGGGAAGTATTACTAGTACCCGGTCACCTTTA
Organism: Methanococcoides methylutens; assembly: GCF_000765475.1. Classification (NCBI taxonomy): domain Archaea; kingdom Methanobacteriati; phylum Methanobacteriota; class Methanomicrobia; order Methanosarcinales; family Methanosarcinaceae; genus Methanococcoides; species Methanococcoides methylutens. The sequence goes on along the minus strand of NZ_JRHO01000002.1, from coordinate 106,610 downwards.
TGGATGCCTGAACCCCGAAGGATATTTCCAAATCTCATTGCATTGTCCCAGACCTCACAGTACGCTGCTTTCTCAATCTTTCCGTCCGGGTGCTCGGTAACTGCCATCAACTTTTTTTCATTCGTTGCCCATTCCTTTATGGTATTAACAAAATTGTAATCTTCAGGAACATCCCAATTGAAATTCTTTCTTTCCTCTTCATAGTCGAATGCTGCCGTTTCTGTCCCCATTTAAATCTCCCCTCTTGATGGCTATGCTCATCCAAAATATGAATTCTCAGCTTTCTTTTCTTCTTCTCTGCCTTACTGGAATCTCGTGGTAATTATATCAGGCAGATCGTCCCGATTGACTTCATCAACTGTCAGAACCTCGAACTCCTCCCTTATCCTCTGCGCCAGCGGATGTTTGCTCGATCTATGAAGTACAGCAAGTATTGGCCTTTCCGAATCAAGGACCTTTTCCACAGCCCGGATAAAGTTATCAGATTTGAGTTCCATGGGCCCGACCTCATCTATTACTACAAGATCACAACCAATGGCATCCCTGATCGCCTTTGCACCGATATCATTAAGGTCTTCAAGGTTCACATGATATTTTCCCATCTTCGGGCCGGTGCATTCGACATGGCTCAGGATACCTTTTCTGCCAGTATCGATGTCCTCTATCGAAAATCCCTGGCGTTGACCTTCCACGCGTATTTCGGCAGCCCGGATTCCGCAGGCTTTTAGGTCAAGTTTTTCCACAATTTTTGACACTACAGTTGATTTTCCCACACCGGGCTTTCCTGTTATTGCTATTCGAAGCATCCGGTTTTACTCCCCTATATCCCCTATATATAGATGGATATGGTTGTATTTAACTTGAATTGGTTTTCGACTGGTCGATAATTTAAGGTGTATTATTTCTCCTTGTGAAGTGGTTCTGCAGAAACCCGATGTGTTAACTGTAAACAACCATATGATTTAATTATAAGAAATTCCTTGTAGGTGCAGATTAGGAGAAGAGAATAGGCTGAGCAGGTTCAAGTCAGACCTGTGAGTTACTTATTGCTGATCTTAAAGGCTGAGGTCATAGATTCTGTCTTTTTTACTTTTCTTTTATGATATTTAATTTCTTTTTTGTTACCAGATTGTATATCAAAAACAATTAGTAGTTTTAAAACATATACTCTATTACCGTATCATAAGTGATGCGGTGTGGCAGTGAATCAGAAGGTAGAACGCCATCGGGTATAAAACCCCATAATCTTTCAAGGTTTATATGGCATTTGTAAATCCTTTAGGTCGACCTGAGATGGGGGAGAACATCGGGGGAAAGGGTCGCCCAACGAGATGTTGTCCAATAAGGTCGACAGATCGATCCCTGATCACTGCCTTCAACTTACTTTTTTACGATTTATTTTTGTTTAGTTTTGGCTTTTTTGACTTTTCATAATCCAAGCCTCTCCTAGAGAATTCTATATAATCTGTTGTGGCTCATATTAAGAAACTTATACATCTTACCAATATGAAAAATGGAGAGTATAATAGATTTCAGAGACCATTTTCTTTCATTTATTTCACTTACTATATCACCAACTCCCACAAAATACTCGGGTCCACATTTCAAGTTTCTTGATGTATGTGCAGGATCTTTTTGGTCATGTAATTGCCGAGCTTGCTCAGGAGAGGATACTATTGTTCAAGACCGGTGATGTAGGGTGCTTTATATCGTTTAATTTATATTATGTGAACTTCTAATATTTATCAAGAAACTATAATGTAATATTTTTGGATGCTGGTGAAGGAGCTTGTCGAAAATCGATTGGCACCAGGAAGATATGAAAGTCATATCAAGTCATAAATAATAGATAAATATCATTCAAATGAGAATAAGGGGGTTATTAGATTTGGTCTCATCCACAATTATCCTTGTATTTTGTCTGGTAACATTTGCAGTTATTCACAGCTTTTTAGCAAGTCTGCCTTTCAAACGTTTTATAATGCAAATTTTGGGTTCCCGGGTAGAAACATTATTCAGACCAGTGTACAGCCTTATCGCATTGATAACCATATTACCACTCATCTACCTGCTATACAAGAATCCGGGACCTATCTTCTACATAGTACCTTCTCCATGGCGCTGGTTTATGGTTGGCGGTCAATTGATCGGTGCCATCATTGGTGCCAGAGGTTTGATGGATGCACCCCATAGGTTCAAGATCAGTGGACAGTTATCTGCACCAAATACTCCTGAAGCAGGTTCCCTGGATATTCGGGGCATTTACCGATGGATACGTGATCCCTTCCTGCTCTCAGGTCTGATCATTATCTGGCTGACTCCCTTTATGACCTTCAATCTGCTTATCATATACATTTTGTCTACGATATACATATATCTGGGTTCGCTGCATGTGGAAAAAAGACTGCTGTCACGGTTTGGTGACGAATACAGGGAGTACCAAAAAAAGGTTCACAGGATTATTCCTCATTTTGGAGGAGATTATTAAAAAATATTAAACAGCATATTTAATGATCTCAATAAGTATTTGTATTTCACAAGAACTTGGCTGTGAACCAATAGTCATCCAATGAAATATAGACATAGAAAATGCTAAGTATGTTCCTGCTCCCAATTTATAATTGGAAAACGGCCTATTTGCATTGTGTCTGACAGATTTTATAAGGGGGAAACCTATGGATTACAAATATATTTCATGTTTAATACTTATTTTTTGTATTTTTATTAGTGGTTGTGTGACTCTTACATATGATACTAAAGTCGATAGAGACGGTGAGATCTTAGAGCATACGATGATCATAGAGACTAGCTCATATGTATATTCACTAATGAACGAGGAAACCCAGATCAGAGAGATTGTGGCTTCTGAAGGTGGAGAATATAGTGAGATCTGGGATGGCGATAATGTGCAGATGATCATTAGTGGACTTATTCCACCAAACATCTATACGGAAACAGACGGGGATTACCTTATATACCGACATACGATAACCGACAACTTCACGACCGATTATTCAGAATACGGAGCTGCTGCTATAGATGTACATTATTATCTGGAGATGCCTGGTGATATTGTTGAATCTAATGCAAATGTAGTCGATGGAAATAAAGCAGAATGGCATATGGTAGGTAACACTCAGCCCGAAGATATCTATGCCCGGTGCGAGCTTCCTTCAATTCCGGGGTTTGAGACCTTAAGTTCTATTCTAGCGATCTTCGCGATAGCATTCTTCTTTAGAAAGGGATAAAATTCCTTTTTCATTTTTAGTTTAGAGCTTCAGTATTCCGGTTTTAGTTTCTTTCAGATATCTCAGATTAAACTTAGAGTAATCTTCCTTGCTCAAGCATCTAAAGCTAAATTTTAGTATTTCAGTATTTACGATTTCCGAATATTGCAGAACCAACACGTACCATCGTAGCCCCTTCCTCGATGGCTATCCTGTAGTCATTGGACATTCCCATTGATAATTCCTGGATATCGATATTATCTTGATCTACCTGTTTCATTTCATCAAAAAGCGCTTTCATTTTCTTGAAATATGAACGTGTTTGCTCAGGTGATACGTAAGGGGGTATGCACATTAGTCCTTTCACATCAACATTTTTGAGTGAATGGATTTCTGTTAGCACCTGACCGATCTCATCTGACCCAAAACCGAATTTTTGTGGCTCGTTGCCAATATTTATCTGAAGGAAGACTTTCTGTACCTTGTCAATGTCTTTGGCTTTCTTATCAATGTCCTGTATCAACTTTAGTGAGTCAACCGACTGGATCACATCAAAGTGCTGAACGGCTTTTTTAACCTTGTTTGTCTGTAAATGTCCTATAAGGTGCCTTTCACAGGGCAGGATCTCATCACATTTGTCCTCGAATTCCTGAACTCTGTTCTCCCCTATGATGGTGGCTCCGGCCTTGATGGATTCATTTATCCTGTCAGGGTCGATCGTCTTTGTGACGGAGACAAGTTTTGTTCTTCCAAGTTCCTTAAGGATCGTCTTTACATTTTCATCGACTGTCATTTAAGTTCCCAATACGATTTTTGTTCAAGATATAGTGCATTTAAGAGATTAATTTGCGGTCTATATTGACTAAGTACAATGAATTTTATATAAAACGTTCGTTTGGTTTTGCGGGCTTCTTCATCTAATGTAACGTATACTTTGAGGACCTTCTTTTCTTCCATTCAGCATACATGTTAACGATTTTTTTATCACCAGATCATAAATATCGTATTTCAATTGAGATAATGAATGCAAGAGCATAGGTTTACTTCACTGATTCTCGCAGATATCAGATAGCTTCGAAATATAGACCTGATATTTTTGTTCTTACTTCTCACTTTAACGCTTGCTAATAGAAAGCTTACATAAATAAGAATATATGTGATAATGTAAATCTTCTTTATGGGTTTGGGAGAAATGAAATGAAATTCTCTTACCTGATCAGCCGTAAGCCGGGGCTTTCGGCTATAATTAAATGAATGGATGAAATGTAAGTGAATTAAAGGGGAGTATAAAGAAATGTTGTTTATGGACATAATCACATTTGACTCAAAGGACATTAATGAAGTGAGAGAACGTTTTGAAAACTGGGAATATCCGGAAGGAATTACGATCATCGGTGAATGGGATGATCTTTCCAGTTGTCGGCATATTGTTCTATACGATGTAGAGAACTCTGAAGCTTATGCTGCGGGTATGTTCCCTTGGCTGGACATCTGCCGTTTTGACAGTTTTCCCGTGATGGCATCAAGTGACGTCGCGAAATTCGTGTCAGAGCACATGGGATATAATCCAGTAGTTTGATAATCCAGAGATTTCTGTTTTGTTATCGATTTTATATTTTCTTTTTTAATTTTTTCATCATTAAATGTTCTGCATTTGCTATTTTTCTTCTAATTGGATGGGTTTTCTATCTGGCAACTTCAGAAGGTGCAGGTTATGGACGCATGTTGTTGAGGAAAATATTAGCTATCGTTATGGCTCTCTTTGTTGTCAAGAGAAGAAGATGATCATCATTGTCTTAGCTCTACTTTAACTTCTCTGACCTGTTACTTTTTATTTTTGATAGTATACAGGCATCAGTAAGAATATGAGACTACAAGGATGTAACTATCTTATTTGAAGGTCCCAAGATTATAGTGATGTTCTCTGGCAAAATGCATAAATAAAAGTTCAACATCAATAGCTTTTAATACTTATTAAATGCTATGAAAGGTAGAAATTATGGAATGGATATACTTACTAATTGCAGGAATATTTGAAACCGGATGGGCAGTTGGATTAAAATATAGTGATGGTTTAACAAAGTTTTATCCAGTCGTATTTACAGTAGTTACTTTAATTTTAAGTATGTATCTATTGGAAAAAGCTTTGAGAACATTGCCTGTTGGAACAGCCTATGCGGTCTGGACAGGTATCGGGATCATCGGGACAACAGTATTGGGAATATTCCTTTTCAATGAATCAATGAATGTGACCAGGCTCTTCTTTATCGGACTAATTGCTGTTGGAATTGGTGGATTAAAACTGGTATCCGCTTGATCATGCATTTCCCAATATTTAATAGAAAATAATCGGATATACAAGTGAGAAAAATGACTGACATTGAAGAAAAGATAATTGACATTGGTCATGAGATCTTTAGAGGCTATGGAGTTGATGATTCCACTGCACAGATCTTATCGATACTTAATTTTGAATCCAAGGAAATAAGTATGGAGGAACTGGCACAGAGGACCGGATATAGCCTTGCTTCTATCAGCCTTAAGATAAAGAATATTGAACATTTCTGGGGTATAAAACGGATACATAAACCCGGATCCCGCAAGACATATCTTCATATGGAAAAGAATCTGTTGGATGCCTTTGCTATACAGATCAGGAATGGTTTTGAAACCGAATTAAACATTGCAAAAGAAAAGATAACTCCTCTTATAGAAGAGTATAGAGACCATGTCAATACTGAAGAGCAAAAAATAAAACTCCAAACGTATGAGAACTATCTCTTAGAGATCAATAAGTTTGAAGAACTGATCCATCACATATATGATCGAATAGATCAGTTAAAAAAGAAGCAGGTTTAAGCTGTTACTTGCTTTTTCCAATGCCTTTTTTGCATTAATTCAATTTTTAGGTATATGTTGCTTTTATATCATTCATTAATTAGAGGAATTATTTGATATCTTGATAGCTCTAATTATTATGCCAATTAGGCTGGGTCAGATCGTTAAGAATAAGCAAGTTTTCTCCTTTTTTTATTAATTTAAATCACTTCATTAAAGGCATACGTACCACTCTTTATTTAGTTTCAAAGTAATTCTTATTAGAGGGATTATGTGGATACATATACAATCGTAGAGTTTATCTTAAGGGTAATCGCAAGCTTATTTACGATCGTAGGAAGTATTTTAATAACGTATGGTGGCTTGAGATCAATCTATAAAGTGATCATGCTTGAGATCTTTAAGAAACCATATGAATATAATGGAGTCCGAAGAGACCTAACTAATAAAATAATATTCGGACTCGAATTTTACATAGCAGCCGATATTCTTGAGACGGTATTAGCTCCAACAACTGAAGAGCTTATACTTTTAGGTGCAGTCGTAGGTATCAGGACTGTTCTGGGATATTTCCTGGGTAAAGAAACAAAAGAGTATCAGTTAGATTGAATCTATGATGATTCAAAAGCAATGATATTGTAGTATCGATCATTGAATACATAACAAACACCTATATTTATTTTAACTGTTGAAGTGATCCATTATGCAAGAAAACGACCTTTCAATGAAAGAGATCGAAGATCTGGGTTACTATGATTTCATGAGTTACCTTGGGGTGCCATATTTTCATGTGGGTGGCTTAACATCGACAGAACGGTTGGCTGAACTGTGCCAGGTGAACAAGGACAGCAAGGTGTTGATGGTCGGATGTGGCACAGGATTTAGTGCTTGTTTTGTGGCTCAAAGGTTTGGCTGTTCTGTTGTTGGTGTCGATATTGCGGAGGTTTCCATCAGGAAGGCAAAGGAGCGGGCAAAATCATTAGGTCTTGGTGAGAGGGTGGAATTCCGTATGGGTGATGCCTACGACCTGCCCTTTGAGCCTGATACCTTTGATGTGGTGATCACCGAGTTCGTGGCTCAGTTCCTGGATACGAACAGGGCATTCAGGGAATTCGTAAGGGTGTTGAAGCCCGGAGGCATGGTGGGGATCAATGAGATGTACATGGATGCGGATATCCCTCCCTCCATAGCAGAAGAGATCCTGGAGGCTGAACACATCTTTGGTGAGATCACACAATTGCCTTTTTCACTTCCTTCTCCTGAGGAGTGGAAGCAATGGCTTGAAAAGGCAGGATTGAGCGATGTTCAGGTGCACAAAAATAAGATCTCTGTGAGTTTGAAGGAATTCAAATTGGTGACAAGAACAATAGGAGGTTTTGGAGAATTTGCCCGTTTGTTCATGAGCCTGATGATAGGAATGGCCAGATACACCATATCAAGCAAGACGATCAGGAATAGGTTCAGACAGCTCAGTAAAGGTAAAAGGATCCTGATGAGAAATAGATCTACTTCGAAGCATGTGGGTTACGTTCTTGCTGTTGGCAGGAAGGTCTAAAAATCAAATATGTTGAATTCTAATTAATTGCTAAGTTCCCCGGAACTACTGAGCTCCAGCATGTTTTCCTCAAACCATGCGAGTTCCTTCATCGTCTTTGCCAGACATGCGACAAGCCATTCCTTTAGAAGTGTTCTCTCTCCAAGCATTCTACTTGTTTCGCTTATCTCACCGTGCAGCCAGGCATTTTCTCCACATCTAGGGTGTGCACTGCCAATTGAGTCGGGATTAATGTCAATCTCCATCCTTCCAATGGATTCTATTATTCACAGGACATGATGCTTAAATTTAAAATGGCAGATTTCCAGCCGGGTGATCAGGTTGCGGATATCTTGTGCTACCTGTGGAAGGCTGCCTATGCGCTGCTCCAGCCGGTAGATCTCTATTATTTCGAAGTCCGGCTGCTCAAATCCGATATTTGCCCATGGCTCCAGCGGTATTTCTTCCGGCTTTGTAACAATTGTGTTATTCATTATCTTCTGCTCATTTTCCGGTATACTCCCGGTATTTTCTGGCAGTTTGTGACAGTCCCTTGTACTTTTTCTTCTCAAGCCTTTTCAGGCCAATCTCAGCTTTCTCTGACTGGAAAGCAGCTTCATTCATCAGTTTGTGGTAACTGTCAAACCTTTCCTGTGTGATAAGACCATTCTGAACTGCATTCCGGACAGCACAATGAGGTTCATTGTGATGTGTGCAGTCCTTGAACCTGCAACTATTAGATAGGTCAGCAATATCTGAAAATGTCCTATCGATGCCCTCTGAACTATCCCCAAGCTGTATCTCCCGGATACCGGGGTTGTCAATGAAGATGCCACCGTTTGGAAGAAGGAACAATTGCCTTACTGTGGTCGTGTGCTTGCCTTTATCGTCATCTTCGCGAACATCGTTGGTTTTCTGAAGATCTTCTCCAAAAAAGGCATTGATAAGCGTGGATTTCCCAACTCCCGAAGAGCCGATGAGTGCTACCGTTTCGTCGGTGTTGATGTAAGGAATGAGTGCTTCCAGTCCGTCCTTTGAAAGAGCGCTTATGGCAATGACTGGAACATCACCTGCAATTTCCTTTGTTTCTTCTATCACCTGTTCCGGGTCGTCAGCAAGATCGATCTTGTTTACCAGAATAACAGGCTTTGCACCTGATGAATGAACAATGGTAAGATATCTTTCAAGTCTTCGCAGATTGAGATCTTTTCCCACTGCTGTGACAATAAAAATCGTATTAATATTTGCAGCGATCACTTGTTCTTCACTGCTATCCCCCGGGGAGCCCCTTGCAAGACAGGTCTTTCGTGGCAGGATATCCACGATGGTGTATGAGCTTAGTTCAGCCTGGTCCAGCAGGACTACAAAATCCCCGACTACTGGCTGTTTACCTATCCGTCGCATTGCACCTGAGATCGCTGCCTGAACCATAGCACCTGGAATTAAAATATCGCAGACAGTTTTGTGCTGGGCTGCAACTCTTCCGGCTATATAAGTCCCTTTGTAAGCAGAAAATGCTTCTTCAAGCATATCATCCCATCCGGGAATTGAATAAGGATGATCAGGATCGGATTCTTCAGGCTTTTTGGATTTCGGTTGCTTGTCCATTAGAAGTAATTATAAATTCATCATGAATAGTTCTTTTGATTGTGCTTGGATGTGCTACTGCTTTTTGTCAGTTTCATGGCCTTTATATTCATCTATCTCTGGATATTTGTTATCATAAACTAATTGTAGCTATACGTTAATTACTTTTTATGGAAAAGTTCAGGGGTGTAGTTGTACAAACTATTAAAAAGTGGAACGCTGACGACGGGATATCTTTCAGTGCAGCTCTCACATTTTATTTAATACTCAGTCTTCCTTCCTTGCTTTTGTTCTCATTATCCATTGGTGGAATGTTTTTGAAAGTGGAAAGACTTCAGGAAACAATCATCGAGTATGTTTCACCTTTTGCAAATGAAGAGATCATAAACTCATTGAACCTGCTTTTCCAGCAATTACCGGAAACAAGTTCCCTTACCTTTGGATTGATGATCAGTTTCTTACTTTTCCTCTGGAGTGCCGGCAACATCTTTTTGCATTTCCAGAAAACGATCAATAAGATGTGGGGAGTTTTAGAGTATAAAAAAGGATTTGTTCGAAGAATTTTTAAAAAACGTATTTCTTCATTTGTTGCGGTTTTTATATTTAGCTTGTTACTGATCATGAGCATTCTTGCTGAGATATTTTTAGTAGTGATATCAAAAATACTTACGACCATTATTCCATTTTCTCTGGATATTATCCAATATGCTTCTTCTCTCGCAAACGTGTTCGTACTTACAATCCTTTTTATCTATCTTTACAAAACACTTCCTGAAAAGAAGATCGACATCAAGTATATTGCCATAGGTTCATTTCTTACAGTTTTTTTCATTACCATTGGCAAATATCTTTTTAGCTTATATCTTTCATACAGCAATTTAACAACGGTCTATACACAAATTGGGGCTTTTCTTGCAATCTTTTTGTGGTTGTATTATTCTTCTATTATAGTAACACTAATGGCCGAATTTATCAAGATCTATTCAGATATTGAACATCAGGTTGTTGGGGAAAAATGATACTTTTGTATGTGTCCATTATTTATTCAATAATAATTGGGCTATTGCCATGCACCTTTATCCCCTGATTAACTGAGTTCAAAATCTCATATGCTATTCCTCTAAAGAACCTGCGCAGAACACCTAAATAAATTGGATAGATATCTACATGAAGAATGTTTTACAAAATAGAGAATAACTTTCCCGAGGTTTTGTAAATAGATCGAATATCCATATGTCCTTCATATGGCAAAAACGAAGATGTTAATATGATAATATAATGTGGTGGGATCGGCTTGAGATATAATGTAGTTCTGGGTGTACTGGGTTCTATTCTCTGGCTGCTTGCCATATTTATGTTCATTCCATTGTTTGTGGCTCTTTATTATGATGAACCGCTTTTAACTTTTGGCTTACCTTTGATAATCACGATGCTTATTGCTTTTGTTTTTTCATTGTTCTTCACAAAAGTGGAAGAAGAATGGAATATGAAGGAAGGCTTTTTCATTGTAGCATCAGGCTGGCTTATTGCAGCAGTGGTCTATTCTCTTCCTTACATGCTCGAGGGTGTACCTCCGGTCAATGCCTTATTTGAATCCATGTCCGGTGTCACTGCTACCGGAGCGACTGCACTTGTCGATATTGAGAGCCATAGCAAAAGCCTGCTCTTCTGGAGAGGCATGACACAGTGGCTTGGTGGTATGGGAATTATCATGTTGTTCATTGCTATTCTGCCAAAGCTCGGTATTGCAGGACGGCAGATGTTCCGTGCGGAGGTTCCAGGTCTTCACGAAGAACAACTGCGACCGAGGATCAGGGAAACTGCCAAGATATTGTGGCTTGTTTACATTGCTCTGTCAGTTGCAGAAGTGATCGTTCTGGACCTTGCAGGATTGTCCTTTTATGATTCTATCACCCACACGTTCACATCCATCTCATGTTCTGGCTTTTCCCCTTATTCAGACAGCATAGCAGCTTTTAATGACCCTCTGGTAGAGGGTATTTTTATAGTTTTCATGTTCCTTGGAGGAGCAAACTTTGCCCTTCATTACAAAACGATATTTTCTGATAGGACGAGCCTGATAAAAGACCAGGAATTCAAATTCTATTTCGCTATAATTGCAATAGCGACCCTCGTTCTTGCCTATATGCTCTTCAGCACCCGGGTCTATTCACTTTCTGATGCTTTCAGGTACAGCAGTTTCCAGGTAATTTCCATCCTTACGACCACAGGTTATGCGACAGCGGATTTTAATCTCTGGCCAGACTCCTCAAGATTCATCCTCTTCCTGCTGATGTTCATCGGAGGTTGTGCCGGTTCCACTTCAGGCGGTGTGAAAGTAGTGCGTGTACTTCTCCTGCTAAAATACGCACAGAATGTGCTCTTCAAGGTACTTCACCCCAAAGCCATCAGACATGTCCGCTTTAACGGCAAGACAGTTCCTGAGGATGTCATTCATTCAATCGTATCCTTCATGGTAATTTACTTCATGATCTTCGTTGCCAGCTCGACCATGCTCTCACTAATGGGAATGGACTTCGTTACTTCCCTGAGTGCTTCCATTGCAACCCTTGGCAATGTTGGTCCCGGTCTTGGCCCTGTAGGCCCGATGGCCAGCTTTGATGCCATCCCGGACCTTGGCAAGCTGATACTCACTGCTAATATGTGGATCGGGAGACTTGAGGTATTTACAGTGATGGTGATACTGACGCCGGCTTTCTGGAGGAAGTGAAAATAAGTAGCTTAAAGGTTTTTTCATCTTCATTTTTCTTCGTTTTTTATCTTCATTTTTCTTCGTTTTTTATCTTCTGTTTTCTTACCCAACTTTATCCGTATACGCAATAAATAGTTTCGGCAACATCTCTTCTGAAAATTTGAAATATAGTATAATTATTCATCTTTACAAAATTAAAAAACTAATCTGCTTATCATATAAATATAAATATAATAAATGTACTATTTCTGATGGGGTTAATTAATTTGCATTGCTAATATCGGTCTGAACGATATTTCTAGTTTTGTAAATGGGGGCATTTAATGAATGAGTTTACATACTCAAAGACAATTCGTCGTGAACTTTCAGTTATTGCAGTTTTAACAATCTTCGTGGGAATTCTGTCTATAAATCTTGATTTATTTGAAGGAGTACTTCATTATGTGCATGTCAATGTACACAGTGATCTAGATGAAATTTTTTTAACATCTGTATTTTTATTGTTTTCTCTTTTTATTTTTTCATATCATCTATATGCTGAAGTAAAAAGAGAATCTATAAGTCTCGTTGAAGCTAATACAAATTTTCAAAATATTTTTGATAGCTCAAATGATTCGATCGTCGTTTATAGGAAAGGCGGTTCCATCGTAAATGCAAATAATGCTGTCATCAATAAACTGGGTTACAACAAAGACGAGTTACTTCAGATGCATGTTCAGGAACTATATGATCAGAATTCAAGATCTATAGAAATTACAGATGAAATTTTTCGACCTCAGGGAAAATCTTCATTATTAGAGATAGAAGCTATTCACAAGGATGGTTCAAGAATTCCTACGGAAGTAAGTAGTAGTTTATTTACGTCTAATGGTCTTCCTTATATTATTTCCGTTGGCAGGGATATTACGGAACGTAAGAGAATCCAAACTGCAATACTTGAAAAGAATAAGGCCCAAGAAGCCAGCCAGATCAAATCTGAATTCCTCGCAAACATGAGCCATGAATTACGCACTCCACTTAATTCTATCATCGGCTTCTCACAGTTGCTAAATAGCAATCCTTATGGGAACCTGAAAGAAAAGGAAATTAAATATTCATACAATATCATGAATGCAGGGAATCACTTGCTGGAACTTATTAATGACATTCTTGATATTTCTAAGGTTGAAAGCGGTAAAATTGAACTTGAATATGAAAAATTCTGTTTACATGCTTTCTTTTCTGAAGTAGAAGGTATAGTGCAGCATCTGGCAAGCAAAAAAAACATTGAAATATTTAATCATTTTAGTTCTGAAAGCATAGAAGTGTATGCTGACAAATTAAGAATGAAACAAATATTATATAATCTGTTAAGCAATTCCGTGAAGTTCACACCTGAAAATGGGTGTGTATAGGTAACTGCTATTGATCGTGATAACATGCTTGAGATATCTGTGTCGGATAACGGTATAGGCATTCCGAAAGATAAACACGATGAGATATTCGAGACCTTCAAACAGGTTGATTCTTCAACCTCAAAGCAATATGGGGGAACAGGTCTCGGATTAGCTTTGGCCAGGCGGTATGTTGAGCTGCATGGAGGAAACATATGGGTTGATAGTGAAAAAGATAGGGGTAGTACCTTTACGTTTACTATCCCTTTTAATTCTGTTTCTTAAATGAGCATATAAGTCCTTTTATTGCACTCAAAAAACGCTTCAATCGAGAGTCTTCTTCAATGTTATAGCCACAGAACTTGGCATCATAATAGTGATTGATATATTTATCTACAGAATCCTTGAATTTCTCTATCTCTTCGTCAGTAAGGGGATGGCATGAAATACAGAAATCATCTTTTTGAATTGGACGCCCCCCGTATTTTTCTAACAGGCATACAGCGTCAGTTCCAACAAAACTATTGTCCACTAGACAATATCCGGAAAGTTCTCCAAATATTCTCTTTAGTTTTTTACAATTATAGACACGAAGAGAGTCCTGGAAATCATCATAAATGAGAGTAATGTTTTGTAAGTCCGCATCCTGTTCTTCATCAAGGAAACGCCAATTGCTTCCTGCTTTTTCACACCTGCCACCTTCTATGACCTGAGGTGCATAGCAGCTAAGCTCTTCAGGAGAAATTATAAGCTTACTGCCTTTTTTAGCAAAAAAACCTTCTCTTGTAATGAAGTTGTCTGATTCGGAGACATACTTTCCGATTACTGCTACATCATTTTCAAGTACGTCTTTATTTTCAGACATACTATTATTTATGTGGGCTAATAATTTTATATACCTTTTGGTTTGCATGAGATTAATTCTCTTCAGATTCAAGGACAGAATACATGTCACTAACACTTTCCATAACCTTGAGGCCTTCTACTTTATATCTGCAACCTTGCCCTTTTGACCACAACTTCTGCTAAGACCTGTGAAGGATCTATCAATGGAACCGGCACTTCTTCTTTAAGTGAGAGCAAAGTAAGTTCAGTACAACCAAGTATTATGGCTTCAGCACCCTCTTTAATGAGCACTTCAATTATTTCTAAAATATCGTTCCGTGCACTTCCATCTGTATATCCTGCCTTTATCCCTTCTTCTCCATAAATAGAATTCATGACCTTTTCCTGTAACTCTTCATCTGGAGTTATTATTTCGATCCCCCAGATCGCATCGTGATATAGTCTGGTCATTATTGTCCCGGTAGTTGCCAATAGCCCTATTTTTTTGAGATCCGGTAATTCTTTATGGATATAGAATGCAGTTTCTGAGATCATGTTTATTATGGGGATCTATGTACTGCTTTGTAGTTCAGGATAAAAGTAATGCATCGTATTGCATGGTATCGCGATGATCTCGACACCAGCATTTTCGAGGTTCACGATGGACTTTTTTGCTTCCTCTACGGGACTTATGCCAAGTCCAAGTATTGCCAGCGTGCGGTCCGGTATATTTGGGTTATTATCAATTATTATCCTCAAATGGTCCTGATCAGTTTTGGCAGGAGTATTTTTGATAACCTTTAAGAAAAAACGCGCTGTTGATTCAGATCCCACGCCCCCTAAAATACCAACCGTTTTATCATGTGCTCTGACTTTCATTAAATTGCTCCCCAAACTTCCCCATTTGCAAGATTCCCCTTTGTTTTCACTTTGATTGCGAAATCAAGTACCTATATTTTTATAGGGCTATTATCATAAATCAATTTTGTATTCTTATCAATATATCAAAAAAATTTTATTATTTTATATCTGATATAAGCAAACTTATTTTTGGGATAAAAACAAACATTCTTTATTAATTTACTAATTTATTCATTAGTTACATTTGCAAGGGAATATTGGGGTGTAAAATGTGCTCACGTTAAAAAATTCCGTAACAATAAACCAACCACCGGAAGTTGTTTTTGAGTGGTTCACTCATTTTTGTGAAAATTACACTTCATGGCATCAGGACCATATAATTGCGAAATGGATTCGGGGGAAGGATTTTGAAAAAGGTTCGATTCTTTATGCTGAGGAATATCTCAACGGTAAACTGGAAAAATTAAGCTTTGAAATAACCAGATTCACAAAAGGTGAATTAATAGAATACAAACTATTATTCCCACATTCCATTATCTCTCCAGGTGGAGCATTTTACGTAGAACCTCTTGGTGATAATAGATGCTTGTTCACTGCTACGCTTTCTTTTCGATTTGGATGTTTGTTCTCGAAAATTGCAAAAAAAAGAATTGCTTCCCTCAGGATACATATGAAAGAAGAAGGAGAAAATCTTAAAAGTATATTGGAAAATTCAAATATTAATTCCCTATAATGGAGTCATCTCCAACAGTCAGGAACATTTTAATGTCAAATACTACAAACATCCTTCTCAGGAAATCCGCCTGAAAATATACGAGTTGGCTGTTTTAGTATATCCTATCCCTTTCCCAAGTTCCTTAAGGTATTCTTTTGTAACAGGGATCTGCTTTTTTGGAAAGAAATAAGATCCAAGGTCTCTGTTTGTGATGTGATATTTGCCACTCTTTACATAGACAGCTGCGATAAGTTCATAATCATCATCGATGAATGCTATCCCTGCGTCCCCGTGACTATTATTTGCAAGCAGTATTCCATCAATTTTCAGATATTTTTTACATTCCTGTGAAACAAAGCCAGCATACTGTGAGATGAGCAGATCGAAACTATTTTCTTTAAGATCAAGCGGTTTGGAGTAATCAGAAGATATGAACTTGAAAACAGCATCTGTGCAATAGGTCTTTTTCTTTGAGATCAGATCAGCCACTAAACTTCTTTGTTCAAAGAACTTCTTTGCTCGTGGATCATTATCCACATATACGACTTCAGGAATGAAAAAAGAAGGAGTTACATGGGCAAAGCTTCCCGGGTAAAGAGCGCTATCAATGTTGAATCTGGTTTTCAGGGTTTCAAACAGTTCTGCTCTTTCAAAGTTGTTGTCAACATAGGATTCCCTGTACAGTTCCTGTACGTCGACTTTTCTCATAAAATGTAAGAAGGCTTTCAATTTTATAAATGCATTTGTAAAATGAGTTGTTCTTATTTTTAGGTAAAATTGATAATTGTGTCAGCTTTGTGCTGGGGAAATAAATCCCCTTTTCTGCAAGATCAACCATGCGATCAGTATCAGGAAACCACATCCCAGAGATATCAATCCAAGTGTGTTTATCTTGTCCTCCCATTCCAGGGAGATTAGCCACATTCCCACAGCACCCATGGTGAAGTATGTGAAGATTAGCAGCGAGGAAGCCGAGCCTACATCCTTATCGACCTGTTCGAGTACAAGGTTGTTGCTGGGTGGACGGCTCAAACCGATGGAAAATGTTACAAGGAACATTGGAAGGGCAAATTCCCATGGGTACTGGTGCTTATTCATGACGAGAATAAGTCCTCCCAGAAAAATACCTATGAACCCGGCTGTCATTAGGTGCTTTGAGTTTATGAACTTTGTTAACCTAAGACAGAAGAAGGATCCTATCATCAGTGCGAGAGCATTGAACGCGAAAAAGTAGCTGTATTTCTGCTCGGTCAGTCCAAACCCGTTTATGTATATATCAGATGATCCTGCGATGAAGCTGTACATCGGGAAAAGGGTTGCTGACATGACAATGACCATGATGACATAGGTAGGTTTTAGCATCAATCTGCCATAAGCATGCATGATCCTGGAAAGGGGAACATTGGAAACATGAGGTAGAGTTTCCGGGAAGCGAAGGACCCCGATCAGCCCGATAGCTCCCAGAAGGCCCTGGCTGAAGAAGATCCAGGGCCATGAAAGTTCTAGCAGTATCCATCCACCAAGAATCGGAGCCATCATAGGGGCAATGGCCATGATGATCGCTATGTGTGCCAGTATCCTTTCCCTCTCATGACCTGAAAAAATGTCCTTTGTCATGGCCATGGACAGGGATGAGCTGGCTGCTGCTCCTGCAGCCTGGAGTACCCGGAAAAGGATCAGCATATGGGCTGTGGTTGCAAGAGCACAGAGAAAACTTGCAATTATGTATACGCCAAGTCCAAGAAGTAGAGGGCGGCGACGACCAAATCGATCAGAGATCGGGCCGTAGAAGAGAAGGAAGAATCCATAGGTTATGAAAAAGCAGACAAGGATCAGATTAACAACAGAAATTGGTTGGTTCCAGTTTTCTGAAAGTAACGGAATGGCTGGCAGGATCATGTCAGTTGAAAGTGCAGGAAATGCTGTCAGAAGGGCGAGAAGGGGAATTACTCCTTTTAAGCTGCTATTTGTGTTACCTTCACTTTGATTAAATGTCATAATAAAATACTTTTCCTTTTTTGCAAACCGATAGCTGCTATTAGCTGAGGTTGCTGATGATCACATGTTATATAAGTTCAATGTGTGGAGCAGTTCTGTTGATCTCCTATTCACTTTATACTTTTTATGTAGCAATAACAGGTGATTTTTTATTATTTAAATTGTAGCAGATCAGCTGAATTTATAGAAGAGGATTTCCACAAAACCATACTTTGATACAATTTAATTATGGGGAAAGATATATTAGTGGTCAACTTCAAGTTATAGCCTGTACAACCAATATAGAGTAGGTGTATTTTATTTTATAGGCGACAGTCAACGAAAGCGTGACTAAAATATCTATTATTTAAGGTCCAATATGCTTTTTTATGCCAATTTTGGATGTCAAATTATAGATACTATTTTGAAGCCGAAACCTTAGTCGTGGTATTTTGATGGAAAAATACAGTAAGCAACAAAAAGAAATAGCAACAATGATCGATTCTGATGACTTTCTGGACAAATGGAAAGATTGGAATTGGCAGTTAAAACATTCTATTCAGGACATTGAGACTTTCGAGAAACTTCTCGGAATAAGTTTTGAACCTTCTGAAAAAGCAAAGCTCGAAGAAACCCTTGAAAAGTTCCCTTTGTCAATCACTCCTTATTACTTATCACTGATCGACTCTGATGATTTCAGGAACGACCCTATCTTTCTCCAGGCTTTCCCTTCACCTGAAGAATTAAGTGTGTCAGATGAGGAACTTGAGGACCCTCTTTCAGAAGATACAGATAGCCCCGTTGAGGGCATAACCCACAGATATCCTGACAGGGTACTTTTCCACATAAGCAATGTATGTTCGATGTATTGCCGCCATTGCACACGTAAAAGAAAAGTTGGGGACATTGATTGTATCCCCGGAAAAGATAAGGTACTCAAAGGTATCGAATACATCAGGAATACTCCACAAATAAGAGATGTGTTACTTTCTGGTGGTGATCCTTTGATGCTGTCTGATGATTACCTGGACTGGATACTTACTGAGATCAGTAGCATTCCTCATGTAGAAGTGATCCGTATAGGCAGCAGGATGCCTGTAGTACTTCCATATCGTATCACAGATGAACTTGTAGATGTACTGAAAAAGCATCATCCTGTCTGGTTGAACACACATTTCAACCACCCACGTGAGGTAACAGCCTCTTCCAGAAGAGCACTTCGAAAGCTTGCAGACGCTGGCATTCCTCTTGGAAATCAGACGGTATTGCTTGCAGGCGTGAATGACTGCCAGAGGATCATAAAGAAGCTGGTCCATAAGCTGGTCCAGAATCGTGTTCGTCCGTACTACCTGTACCAATGTGACCTTTCCGAAGGACTATCACATTTCAGGACACCTATAGGAAAGGGAATTGAGATCATGGAGAACCTGATCGGTCATACGAGTGGCTTTGCAGTTCCTACCTATGTCATTGATGCTCCTCATGGAGGAGGGAAGATACCGGTCATGCCTAATTATATCATCTCATGGTCAACGAATCGCGTTATCCTCCGTAATTATGAAGGTGTGATTACAACCTATAAGGAACCGGAGTCATACAAACAGGTGTATTGTGACCGCAAGTGTGATGACTGCTATCTCCAGCTTAAGCTTGATGATGCTACTGAATACAAAGGAGTCGGAATTGCCAAACTGCTTGCAGACCATGACGACACCACCAGTCTTGTTCCTGAAGATAATGCAAGGATGGAGAGAAGGGCTTAATGGATTCCATTGGGAAAATAGGCAATTCAATCATTCAGCACGGCAGTTATAACGACCGGATCTATCTTATGAAACTGGATCCGGCAGACATGCCTTCACTTCTGGATGAAATGGATGCCCTTGCAGAAAGGGAAGGTTATTCCAAGATATTCACAAAGGCTCCGAGTTCTTTCAGGGAACTTTTTAGTGATCACGACTATCTGTGTGAAGCATCTATCCCGCGATATTACGATGGAGATGATGCTGTCATCATGAGCAAGTTCCTTGATGACAAAAGAAGCATCAACTCTCTGAATGATATCCATGAGGATGTCATAAAGACAGCTCTGTCTAAAGAAAGAGGCCTGAATTCCAGACTTCCATCCGGATATTCAATAAGGAAATGCGGGAAGCAGGATATTGAACAGATGGCTGAAGTCTACCAGAAGACGTTCGATACCTATCCTTTCCCTATACATGATCCGGAATACCTGATAAAGACAATGGAAGATAACGTTGTATATTTCGGTGTTTTCAGGGACGAAAAAGCAGTTGCACTTTCCTCTGCTGAAATAGACTTTGATAATTCAGCCGTTGAAATGACCGATTTTGCAACATTGGCCGATTTCCGTGGAAAGGGCCTATCCTCACATCTGCTTATGAGAATGGCAGAAGAGATGAAAGCAATGGGAATCAGGACCGCATTTACCATTGCAAGGGCAAGCTCTTACGGAATGAACATCGTGTTTGCAAAATGCGGTTATGAGTATTGCGGAAGACTTGTGAACAATACCAACATTTCAGGCAACATCGAAAGCATGAATATATGGCATCTTGATCTTGGATCAGATTGATATTTTATATCAATCTCTTTCTCTTTCTTTATGTTCTTCTTCTTTATTTTGTGGTTTTTGAGAGAATAAATTTATCTCTTCGCTTAAAATGCGTAACTCTTTTTATTCTCGCTATTTATTATTTTCATATATCTGAAAATACAATTGTCTATAATATAATTGCAAAGTTTCGGATAGAACTTGTACCAGAGATTTTTGTTAACTACTTAAATATGATGATCTCTAACACATCAATTACTTTTTAATACAACCAATCATATTTTTAATTATGAATATAAAATGTGTGTATGTATTAGCATCATCTATTCTTTTGATACTTTGTACAACTTCTACGTGTATTTGTTCTGATGAAAATACTATAGATGAAGCGATGATCGAATCATTGATACAGAATACGGGACATCCGGACGCATTTGTCAGAGTTGATGCGGTGAAAAGTCTTGTTGGGATAGGAGAGCCTGCAGTAGATACTCTGATCCAGTCACTGAATGAAGAAAACCCTAAGATCCGGGAAAATTCAGCAGCTGCTCTTGGGAAAATAGGAGATGAAAGAGCAGTACAACCTCTCATTAATTTGCTGGGTGACGAAAACAATGAGGTCCAGCGTGCTGCAGAATTTGCTCTTTGTGATATCGGGGACCAAGCAGTGGAGCCACTGGTTGATGCTATAAGTGATCCTAATGCAAATTGGGCTGTCCGGTTGAATGGAATACGTGTTCTTGAAACAATAGGGGATGAGAGGGCAGTAGGTCCACTGATCGAGATGCTTGGAGGTGCGGACGCCGTAGATGCTGCTGCAGCTTTAGGTAGTATCGGTGAATCAGCAGTTGAACCCCTTATCGATGTTTTAGGGGATGAAGATCCACACGTGCGGGCATATGCTGCCAGAGCTCTGGGTGGAACAGGTGATTCGCGGGCAGTTGGACCTGTTATTGAACTTCTCAACGATGAAAATGAGAATGTGAGAGCCAACGCTGCAATGGCACTTGGTAAGCTTGATGACAGAAGAGCGATCGAACCACTCACAAAATCTCTGGATGATAGTTCAGATAGGGTGCGTATTCTTGCAAGATCAGCAATCGATGATATTGAAAGACAGGTTAGCAGTTCTAAAGTTATGACCTTCTACGGAGAGGGAAGGGAGTTCTATACAGAAGACGAAAGGCGAAGCTGGCTTGATGAACTTGAAAGTATGAGGAACATAAGAGACGATATGGAGAAATACATGCATCCGGATGGTCCTGTTATTTCCTATGGACAGGGGTATGATGGCTATATATCAGTCACATTCCTGGAAGGTTCTGAGGTCAATGATTCTTTGATGGATGAAATTTATGGGGTAATTGACAAGAAAGCTGTTGAGAATGGTATCGATGATATACCTGTGAAATTCGAATTTGAGGAGATGCCCGTGCTAGATGAAGCACCGTCTGAAGCTCTCATAGAAGAGGACATTGAGACTCCCAATACGCCAGGTTTTACAATTCTTTCACTTATAATGGCACTTTTTATCGTATTTAATAAGCAAAAGTGATTGAACTCACGAATTACCAAGTGGACGATTTCAGGAGCATTTGATCAATCCAATTCGTTTAAAGGTAGAGTAGTATGGTAAATATTGAAATGCAGAACATTCGATGGCTGGCTATAAGTGGTGTGGTGATATTGCTATTTGTACTAATACCACAACTGATTTTTTATATCGGTGAAAGCTTTATTCAAGTAGAACCGATGTGTGTAATTAAAAATTATGACCAGCATCCACATAACGCAACACTTCACATCATTGATTCTTCTGGTGAAATATATCTGGAAGAAAATTATCAACTCAGATCTGGGGAATCTGTTAGTATTCAAAAACCAGAATCGATTCTAGCATGGTCTAATCCACTCAAAAGTAAGGAACCTGAAAATGTATCAAAGGAATGGGACTTCTACTTTGAATCTGAAAATATTTCGACAAATTACAGCACTGTTCCACATCGGGTAAATACTGTGAATTTTAACCTGGTTAATGATAGCAATGGATTTGATATTGGAATAATTGAATATACATAATTTCTTTTAAAGGTGGTGTAGATGATAAGTAAACAAGTAGCAAAGAGAATTGTTCTAGTAACGATTGCAGTATTATCAATATTTGCGATAATTTTCTACAGGTGAAGCATTATGACAAATAATCAAATGCCAAATCGGATTACTCTATTCGCAATTGCAGCAGTGTTTATATTCATCGTATTGTATGCAATCCCATGGTTGCTTGCTGGACCAAGTGAACCAATTTACACAATCGTTAACGAAGACGAATATCCACACAATGCATCTATTTAGATAACACGACCTGATGGTAGCATATATGTAAACAAAACGTTCAGTCTCGAAGCAGGTGAACGCATCAGGGTAGGCAGACAATCTCTGGAATGGAATACACCACCAAAGCTGGGTTATGAACTTATTAAACCCGAATGGGATTATTGTTTCAAATCTGAAAATCAGACAGTAGGTTTTGATACTGAATCCCGTTGGGGAAATACGGTTACTTATATACTAACCAATGATAGCGGTGAAGTTGTTGTTGATGTTTCGGTCTTTACATAATAGGCCGATTATTAAAATTGCAGCAGCTTAGCTGAATTTGAAGATAAGGAGTTCTACAGGGTCTAAAAAGTTATGCAAACATATAAGTTACTATATTCAAATATTAAATTGATGTGGGTAATTATCAAAATACCGTGATCTCTAATTAATTGGTAGTTTCTTCTCTCCTGATAATGTATTAATCTCTTAGTACTGTGCTTGTTAAATAGAGGTGTTAGATATGGATAAAGGATTCTCAAAAGATCTTAGTGAATTGATGCAATTCCCTTCAGAGGGAATTTTCAGTACAGTTCTGGCAAAAGCTGAAGACTATAACTATACCCTGATGTGCCTTGCTGCCGGAACGAACATTGACGAGCATACTTCTACGAAAACAGGAGTTGTTCAGGTCTTGAAAGGAAAAGGTATTTTCAGGCTGTTCGATAATGACATAGAGATGAAAGAAGGGACCTTCATTTTCATGCCAGCAAATGCACCTCATTCTCTTCACGCGGATGAGGACCTGGCAATATTGCTATGTCTCACAAAGTGAGATCGATCGAATAAGGGTCTGCAAAGAATATTTGATAGATTTGAAAAGCTGTTAAGTTCCGGCTTAACAGTTTTTCATTCCAGCTCAATGTCATAAATATTTAACAGGGAGATAACTTCCGGGATAGAAAATTTTGTCTTTTTCAGGAAATTGTTATTTGGGTCTATATCATAGTTTTTTGCATTCCTGAACGACGTTAAGCTCAGGTTCGCATTCTGAATGAGACTTTTCTTAAGATCGGAATTTTCAAAATTCGCTTTTGTAAGGTTGGTATTCAGAAAATCACAATCATGTACCTGACAATTGATAAAATCCGTATTTTCCAAATTCAGATCGGAAAAGATCGACAGTGAAAGAAAAGAGTCTTCAAATCCAAAAGTGAGTATGAAATCATTACATTTTGAAAAATCCAGTCCCTGAATTTTGCAGTTCCTGAATCTAACATCCTGCAATTTTGTGTTGTCCAGATCGACGTTTGATAAATTGCAGTTCTCAAAAACACAATCAATAAACCTTGAATTTTTGAAAGATGCGTCCCTAAGGTCGGTATCCTTAAAGGTTTCCGCTTCAAATTCTTTGTTCTGGTACTGCATGCTCTGGAAATAATGCTGCTTTTTATATGAGTTCTTCGCACACGGGAGATGTGAGTTTATGATTCTGGAATCGATTGAAAAACTCTTAACTTTAATTTAAGCCTCTTTATTCCGACAAGATTTTTATGTAAATCTCAAGCTTCACATTTTTTAAGTGATACCAAAGAACTTATCTTTGTTGAACCAGATAATTTCTATTAATGAATGACCAATATGAGCCAGATATCTCTGGTCATTCCTGCACAAATACCCTTCCGGGTTGGAATAAGGAGCTGGAATCGGCTTTTTCTACCTATTCAGGTCCATGCTTAGCTGGAAGAGTGGTAGCTCGACACAGATCAGCCTGCGATATTCTTGTTTCAGATGAGATTCTAAGTGCAGAAACTGATGTCTCACTTCTTAAAACCAGTAAACAACCAGTAGTTGGAGACTTCGTCGTTCTCTCGGATCACCTGGGATCAGGCTCACATGTTATTGTGGACGTCTTGCCCAGAAACACTTGTCTATCACGAGGAGCTTCCGGGGATGGTCGTGAGGAACAACTGATCGCTGTAAATATTGATACCATATTTGTTGTAACTTCGATCGAAAAGGATCTTAATTTGCGAAGGCTTAAACGCTATCTTGCCATTGCGCATTCATCTGGTGCTAAACCATTGGTCCTGCTTAATAAGATCGACCTTGCAGATGATGCATCTCAAATGGTAAAAAGAATACATTCTGTTACAGGGGAAGTACCTGTTATTGCTGTCAGTGCTCTTTCAAAAGATTGCGCTTCTGTGCTTAGTCTTTACATTAACCCAGGCGATACTGTGGCACTTCTTGGTTCACCAGGGGTTGGAAAATCTACGCTTATCGGTTCTTTTATTGGCGAAAATGCTTCGGAAAAGATGGATGTTCGGGAAAACGATGGGTATAAAGATCACATAACTACAATGCGGAAGTCATTCCTTCTTCCCAATGGTGCGATCATTTTTGATGATCCGCATATTCCTTCATGAAATTGCCTGGATGCAGAGTTTCATTTTCTTCTCACATGAGCATTGAGGCTGAACGCTTCATCGATCTTCCCATTCTGTTTCATCCAGCATTCCGTCACATCAACCACCTTCTCCGCAGCATCAACTATAATACCATCAGCAGTTGCTATCACTGCACTTGTTCCCGCTTCCTTGAGATCGAAATCAACATGTTTTGAGGTCTTTGAATCGGCTTTGAAATTGTTACTTTCGGCTCTTTCCCTGATAAATTTTGCAAGTTTTCCACTGTTGCTCATCTGGGAATCAAGAAGGATGGTAGCTGACCTTAATTTCAAAGTTGAGAGTGTTGATAGCATCTCTTCAACTGCTACGTAGGTTGTGTCAGTGACCCTGTGGTTTCTGAATATTCCACTGGTATCGCGCAGGAATCCATCGTCTGCAGACCATATTGTTTCATTTTTCAGTGAGCTTTCTATGGTTATTATGACATTGTAGCCATCAACAAGGACATCGCAACCTTCTAGTTGGGAACATTTGAGTTTCTTTTTCATGCGGCTTTCTGCAGTTTCTGGTGAGAAAACCAGTCTTGCGAGTACATGCCTTTCATGTTCAGTCAGTTGGTAATGGTTGCTTACAAAAGTAATTGCAGTCTTTCTTACATATCCTCTTGAGAGCAGGTACCTTATGTCTATTGCAGGCTCTAAAAGCTTTTTTTTCAGTTCATCTACTGAAATCATATTTTCATGAGGCATTGCAAATACTTTGATTTGAGTAAGATTTATAGATGTCGCAGAACAATGTATTATTTTGATGAGTGGGAATACAGAAAAAGACAGAAATGATCAGTTTGATCCAGGAACATATCCTGTAGACCAGTCACTTGAGCTCGAACTTCCTGAACCGATTCTTGAAAGCAGTACTTCCATCGAACAGGCCCTTGCAGAAAGGCAGTCCGTTCGTTCCTATTCCGGCAGGTCGCTAGCACTTTCTGACGTGTCCCAACTTCTTTGGGCTGCACAGGGAATAACGCGGGATAGTTTCTTCAGGACAGCACCTTCAGCTGGTGCCCTTTATCCGCTCGAGGTGTATCTGGTTGTGGGTAATGTAGATGGGGTTGTTGCTGGTGTTTACAGATATGTGTCATCTAGGCATTCAATGTTACGCGTTCTTGATGGTGACAGGAGGGACGAGCTGTGCAGGGTCTCGTTGTCACAGCCACAGATCAGGGATGCTGCTGCAGTTGTTGTGATCGCAGCGGACTATTCACGCACGACGGTAAAGTATGGAATCCGTGGCATCAGGTATGCACATGTCGAAGTGGGCTTTGCTGCTGAGAACGTTTATCTGCAGGGAGTATCACTTGGTATCGGGACGTGTGCTGTGGGTGCATTTGATGACGGGGAGGTTGCTTCCATCCTTGACCTGCCAGTCAATGAAGAGCCATTGCTGATAATGCCGATAGGGTATGTGTAACATCATTACATATTGAGTTGGCGTAGTTACCGATAGCTACGTTCTGATATCGAGTTTTATCTTTCACGCATATACATTGAAACTTAAATTTACTAATATTTGATATCTGGTTGAGAATATATAGAATAACCCGGAATAGTAAATCGATACCTTCCACGTTGAAGATGGGATGTTTTTCGTTCAGAATATGATTCTGAAAGAGTCTGTGTTCAGGGACTAAGCCATGTCATAAAAAAGTATTATTCAAAAATAACAGTTTTGATAATATCAAATCCATGAATCTCATAGGGGATATGGTCTGGTGGTGATAAAAGATCCTATGAAAATAGGATCTCTACAAAGCAGACATTTAAAAAATATTCGAATACAATCAAGGGTTAGCCACTTTAATTATTTGTGCTTGCTAAAGCTGCGAGTATGGCACCAATTCCGGCAGCAGGAACTCCCGATAATGTTGCAATCCCTGCAACTGCACCATATTTGGCAACACCAAGTAGTGTGTTTACAATTGAATTCTTTGTTTGATCTGTATCATCTATCCACTCATATATTTCATCCAGGTATAGCTCTTCATCTTCATTATAATCTAAAGGCAAGAATTTATCCATCTCTATAAGGTAAACGAACCATGCATTTAGTATTTCCAGGTATGTAGCAAAACCATCGAAAATTGAATCTATTCCAGACTCTACTTCTTTACACTGAAGATTACGTGCGTCCAGATCTACAAGAAGAGAGAGCCCATATGGGGAAAAGCCGAATTTACATATATCCAATTCAAAATTTGCTGCTAGAAGACTATGCATCAACATGGGATCTAGCCAAAGCTGTTCATCTTCATCAAGTTCAGCTAAAACCATTTGTATCGTTATGATATTTCGATCGTAGGTTGCAATAAGTTCAACTTCAGTTCCATCTCCTGAAAGATCGGATTCAGAAATTGTATATGGTATTAGGATATGATCATCGTAGATTGTATACATTAGACCAGCTTCATCAAGAAGCTGGCAAAGTTTGCTTTTTAATTTTGTTATAATAAGTACCCCCAAACTCTAAGTGACAACAGATATTGTATAGCTTATTGAGATTTGGTTGGTTTTATAATATATCTTTTTCTAAAAATGGGTTTGAATACTTCAGATAGTATACCAAAACTCTTTCCCTGATACTTTAAAAATAAGCACAAGAAGTAAATTAGCAATTATAATAACTACATATTTATAATATCATCTCTTATTTTCTTGAAATTAGTTCATTAACTGAAGGTATTGTCATGCTATATCCTAGTTTATATTCATTTTTCTTGATTATTTCCGGTATCTTGCTTATAGTGATGGGACTGTATATCCGCCAGTTCAAGGATTCTGAATATATTACTTATTTTTCAATGCTACTATTTTCGGTTGCAATATATTCAATATTTTATGCTTTGGAAATATCTTCGACAACAATGAGGACTTCGTTGTTCTTTTATAAACTT
Organism: Methanococcoides methylutens; assembly: GCF_000765475.1. Classification (NCBI taxonomy): domain Archaea; kingdom Methanobacteriati; phylum Methanobacteriota; class Methanomicrobia; order Methanosarcinales; family Methanosarcinaceae; genus Methanococcoides; species Methanococcoides methylutens. The sequence goes on along the minus strand of NZ_JRHO01000002.1, from coordinate 78,708 downwards.
CAGTATGTTGGCATCGTTTTGATCCCTGTTTTTTTGCTCCTATTCTCGATCAGCTATACAAGAGAAGAAAAATGGGCAACTCCTTCGAGGATCTTTGTTCTCTTTATTGTTCCAGTGATCACGCTGATCCTTGTATTCACTACTGAGATGCATTACCTGTTCCACGAAGTTATTTACATCAAGACTACAGGTCCACTTTTTGGTCTTTACTTTGAACCGGGTATTTACTATTGGTTCTATCAGTTCTATTTGATCATACTGGTAGTATTTTGTATTGTTATTTTCTTCAAGACGTACTTCTCTAACAGATCCTTTTTTGGTATACACCTGCTACTTCTAATTATCTGCTCTTTGTTACCTTTTTCAATATACCTGCTTTATCTGGCAGGGATCTTTCCTGAGGGTTTCGATCCTATACCTTTTGCTTTTACTTTAACTATGATAATGATATACATCGGTATATTTCGTTATAGATTACTCGATATAACTCCTCTTGCACGTAGTTTCCTTTTTGAGAATATGCCTTCAGGTTTCATAGTTCTTGATGGAAAAGGTAGAATTGTTGATGTTAACCAATTTGTAGAAAAATATATGGACTTGGGTGCAAAAGATATTGGCAAACCGGCATCAGAAGTGTCTGGATACTGGCATGAACTTCTGGATCTTGAACTTAATGATAATGATATGAAAAATATCGTGCTAAAGAAAAGCCTCGGTGGTACAACTTTCTGGTTTGCTGTTAATGTATCAATCCTTTGCAATGAACATGGTGACTTTCATGGAAAAATGATCGTTCTGGATAATATTACAGATAAAAAGCTTACAGATGATATTCTATCCATTCAGCATGATCTTTCAATTGAAATGGGGACACGTTCTGACCTTATTAGCACCCTGAATTCTCTGGTGGAACATCTGGTAACGATCGAAGCTATTGATTCCGGTGGGATCTATCTGGTAGGTGATAATGGGGACCTGGATATGATCGTACACAATGGGCTTTCACCAGAGTTCGTAGCACAAAGCAGCCATTACGATAAGGATTCATTGAATGCAAAAATTGTAAGGGATGGCAAAGCTGCATACATAAAGTATTCTGACATGCTATCAGGCAATCTTATCAATAGTATGTCCGAAGATTTTTTGTCTGAGGGATTGAAATCAATGACTGCAATTCCTATCCATTTCGAAGGCAAAGCTATTGCATGCATGAGTCTTTCATCTCACACTTACAACGAAATCCCGGAACAAACAAGGAATGGGCTTGAAAGTATAGCCTCTTTTGCAGGGGAATATATTGCAAGAGCAAAAATACAGGATATGATGAACAGGCAGAAAACAGATCTGGAAAACCTGTTCAATTCAATGGATGACCTGTTCTTTGTTCTGGATGAATCGGGCAACATCATATCAACAAATAAATCAGCAAGGTTAAAACTTGGATACAGTGAAGAGGAATTTTCATCAATGAAAGTTACTGATGTTCATCCTGAAGAAAGCATAGATCAGGTCATATCAGTTGTAAAGGAACTGCTTTGTGGTAAGATTGATTCATGTTCAATTCCTCTTGTTTCCAAAGATGGAACACACATACCCGTTGAGACAAGGGTCACGGTCGGTAAGTGGAACGGTCAAAAAGTAATGTTTGGAATTTCAAGAGATGTGAGTGAGCGTCAAAAATTTGAACAAGATATCATTGATGCTAAAAACAAAGCCGAAGAAGCTAACCGGATAAAATCTGAATTCCTGGCAAATATGAGCCATGAGCTACGTACACCTCTTAATTCGATCATTGGTTTCTCACAGTTGTTGCATAGCGATCCTTTCGATAACCTGACTGCAAAGGAGATTGGTTATTCTCAAAATATTGCAAGCAGTGGCAAGCATTTACTCGATCTTATCAATGATATTCTGGATCTTTCAAAGATCGAAAGCGGAGAAATGGAACTTGAATGTGAAAAGTTCAATTTGACTACTTTCATTTGTGAAGTGGAAGAGGTAATGAAACATCTGGCAAGTAAAAAGAACATTGAAATTCATAACAAGACTCGTTCTGAAAGTATCGAAGTGCATGCTGATAGATTGAGGATGAAGCAAATATTGTATAATCTGCTAAGTAATTCCCTGAAGTTCACACCTGAAAATGGCTGCATATAGCTAAATGCTATTGATCTTGATAATAGAGTAGAGGTTTCGATATCCGATAATGGTATTGGTATCCCACGAAATAAGCAAGCTGAAATATTTGAATCTTTCAAACAGGCGGATTCATCAACTTCAAAGGAATATGGGGGTACAGGCTTAGGGTTGACTTTGGTGAAACAATACGTTGAGATGCATGGTGGAAACATTTGGGTTGACAGTGGAGAAGGCTTGGGCAGTACCTTTACTTTTACTATCCCTTCGAATTCGGATTATTGTGACTAACATACTAGTTTTAGATTTACTATAATTTAAGGAAAACAGTCTATTGTTTTCTTAGAGGTCCACCAGCTTAACAGTTCTCAGTCCCTACAATAAATATATATGTTTTCATTTCACCTTTTTATCTTGGGGATTTTTGATATCATGTTTACAGGACAGATTGAAGTTACAAATGTAGAAGTGATTAATGAACGAGTAGGACTAATTCCATCACAGGGTTGGGAATAACATGGAACTAATTCCCTATTTTCATGTACTTGTTGGCATTCTTGTCTTTATTGTAGGGTTCATTTTCCATTGGTTAGGTCAATCTATCTCAGTATTGAATTGGGATCTTGCCACAAAAATAGGACTTCAGGAAAAGAAAATGATTCCTGAGTTTAAGGTATATGAGCATGCAATAGCTTTTGCTGATGTATCAATTGGCTGGATCTATGGGCTTGTGGCTATCGGTCTGGTCCTGAATTTACCATGGGCGTTTAAACTGGCATGGATCCCGGGTGTGATCTTTCTATATCATAGCTTAAGTTTTTGGTTTTGGGTCGGGAACCAGAACAGGTTAGGGTATCAGACCACCACGAACAGATTTAGGATCATCTGGTTCCTTACAAATTTCATAACCGGTATTCTGACAATTATAGTTGCGTGGTAATATGGTGTTGATCGAATATGATCACAAAATATGAAGCACATCTAATAAATTCAAAACGAATATAATATTTATTAATAAAATCCAAACTGAGGTTTAGAAGATGCAGGAACTTGAACTTCTGTCGCGAGTGACCTTATATGTTCTTTTGGTATTGTTCGGTTTAATTACACTAATCCTTGGATGGTTCCAGATCAATGTCTACAAAGGTAAAGCCATGGATAATCCGGATGGTTCAACCGATGATTGGCATGAGCAAAAGATACTATTTGGAATGTCACTTGCAGACATAATCATAATTTGTCCGGCTACTTTTGTAGGCATTGCCTTAATACTGATAGATTCCCACTGGGGCTTTTTCATTCTTGTAGTGCTTAGTTTCTGGCATGTGTGGGTGAATACTTCTTTTACAGTTACCAGCTTACGGTTTGAAAAGCCAGAAATGACTTTCATGTGGTTCATGGCTTATCCGTTTGGAATATTGCTTGGCATATCTTACCTTATTTGGATCGTTGTTCACTTTGATGTGATATTTTTCCCATAATGAAGTTGTGGAAAGGTACACAATCCTCGTCAACCATTATAATATCATAAGTTCACGATGATTTGTATTATGGTGGCCTGATGCACGGTTGGGGAACTGTGAACTCAGAAAGGGCACTTTCTTTGTTTATGTAAGTACTGGTATGAATTTCATCTAGTGATGGTGTGTATGGTTCAATTTGCAAAACTATGATCTACCGGTCCGTACATCAGCACTTCTTTTTTGTCTTCTTTGTGAAAGGCTGTAAACAGGATATCATCTATGTATAATTTTAAGTAGAAGGAATCTCAAATTTATTAATTAGCAAAGGGGGTATTTTATTTGCAAAAGAAAGAAAATAATTCATCAATTCAGCCAGAACCAATACCTTGTCCGGAACCTGAGCCAGAGCCATCGCCTGAACCTGTTCCATATCCTGAACCAACCAAAAAGCCAAGGGATAAGAAAGATTGAATAGAACATCATAATATTACAATGACCTCTGCTTTAGTAATTTGATCTTTAGATGCTTAGTTGAATTCAAGCATTTTCATCTTCAATTTCTTGAAATAAGCAGAGGGAGTCTGGGGGTATTCAATAATGATAACCAGAGTCTATATTTCCCACTCTGAGCAGGACATCGGCCTGGCCGAAGAACTGGAACAGGCCCTGTGGGCTGTGAATCTGGAGAGTTTTTCCTCTCTTACCAAAAAGACCGAATCAATCTCCGATGCGGAACTGATCAGCTTTGGGATCCGTCATTCTGATTGTGTGATTGTCATTCTGACAATGAATGGAGTGTTATCACCCAAAGTGAATGAGGAGATCGGTTTATCTGTGGGTACGGACCAACTGATAATTCCATTGTTGGAATACGGGGAAAAATTACCGTCTTTAATAAGCCACCTTCATTCAATCGGTTTTTCCAGGGATACCTATGAAGATGCACTGGGAGTGGTCATAAAAGATATACGTCAACTCACGAAACTTGACTGGCTGAAAATCAAATGTCCTCACTGCGGGGAAGAAATGACTCAATATATCACACCTCAGGAAGAGGTAGAGAAGGTTCTCCTGGAAGGTACTGATCTTAAGACCATGTGTAGCTACTGTGAAAATGTTGTCTATCTGAACCCGAGGACATTCAAACCTCGTTCTCCTGAGTGATCCTTGCAGGAGCATTCAGATAGATAGATAGATAGATTGATTGATTGATTGATTGATTGATTGATTGATTGATTGATTGATTGATTGATTGATTGATTGATTGATTGATTGATTGATTGATTGATTGATTGATTGATTTATCTATAGATCTATCAGATTTTAAACCAATTCAGATCAAACTGTATCCAAGTTTTGAAAGCTCCACAAGCAGAACAATAAGTGTAAAATTACCCGCAAGCAACGGAACTATCATTTTCCGGAACGGGAATTTCACAATTGCAAGTGCTATTGCGATCACATCACTTGGAAGGGGTGTGAGGGAATAAAGGAAGATCATTAACATTGTGATCCTGTCATCGATCCCTTCCATCCATTTTGTCAGGCGGAGAACATTGCCTTCATATTTTCCTTTTATGCATTGCCTGCCTTTTGAACCCATGTAGTAGAATACCAGATCGCCAAAAGTGAGACCTATGCTTGCGAAAAATGCGATCCAGAAAGAATTTACTCCTCCAAGGGATATTGTGATCAAGGCTGTGTAGAATGTGGTGGAAGTAAATGTGGAAACACCACCTATCATAGCCAGCAGGAAGACAAAAATGTAAACGTTGCGTACTCCCAGCCTTTCGACTATTTCTCCCGGGGGGTGATAATAAAGAAGAACTGACCAGGAAGCTATGAAGAGAACAATTAGCCCGAGAACCTGTATGTTCCTTTTACTATTATAATGGTGACAAAATTCCATTTCATTGTCATCTGCTTTTAATGGGATCAGCTTTTCATTTTTATCCTGCATTTAACCTCTAATAATTTGAATAGTTATAGGGTAAAATCCTTTCATTTATATTATATACTTCGCTATCAGGAAATAATACTTTTAAATGGATGTGGCTATAAGGGTGAATACAGTAATAAGAGTCCCGAATTTCAAATACTATTACGTTGCCACATTTTTATGATGGCATCCGATTCCTTATTTTGATTGCGTTTCATTTCACTCCAAATATTCAAATAGATTGCAAGCAGTTATTCTTATTATGAGCTCGATTCATGAAGATCTGGTCCGATCGCTCGATTCCAAACAGGCAGCTTATGTGAATCTGGAACTTCCGGACCCTACGAATGGGGAATATCTTCTTGGAGTTTTTCACTTTATTCCGGGGGGAGATCTGAATATATTGCAGGCAGCAGCGGAGATCGCAGCTGAATCATCAACTGGTACGAACTTTAAGGTCAATACTGAGACTAAGTTCTCACAGACGATGAATGCTCTGGTCTATCAGCTTGACCTGGAAAGAAACCTTGTCTGGATAGCTTATCCATGGAGACTTTTTGACAGGGGAGGAAATGTCCAGAACATCCTGACGTACATTGTCGGAAATATTCTGGGAATGAAAGAGGTAGCAGCACTGAAGTTGCTGGATGTATGGTTCCCGCCATCCATGCTCGAGCAGTATGACGGTCCTGGCTTTACTGTTGATGACATGCGAAAATACTTGGATGTATATAACAGGCCGATCCTTGGTACTATCGTAAAGCCGAAGATGGGACTTACTTCTGCAGAGTATGCAGAGGTCTGTTATGACTTCTGGGTAGGCGGAGGAGATTTCGTCAAGAACGATGAGCCCCAGGCAAACCAGGATTTCTGTCCATATGACAAGATGGTATTGCATGTAAAGGAAGCCATGGACAAGGCAGTCAAAGAGACCGGGAAGAAAAAGGTTCACTCATTTAACGTTTCAGCTGCTGATTTTGACACCATGATCGAAAGGTGCGAAATGATCGTCAATGCAGGATTTGAGCCAGGAAGCTATGCATTCCTGATCGATGGCATAACCGCCGGCTGGATGGCAGTCCAGACCATCAGGCGCCGATATCCTGATGTGTTCCTGCATTTTCACAGGGCAGCCCACGGAGCTTTCACAAGACCTGAGAACCCCATCGGTTTTTCAGTACTTGTCCTGTCCAAGTTCGCACGCCTTGCGGGCTCTTCAGGTATACACACAGGTACCGCAGGTGTCGGCAAAATGAAAGGAACTCCTGAAGAGGATGTTGTTGCTGCACATGGTATCCAGTACCTGAGTTCAACCGGCCATTTCTTCGAGCAGTCATGGGCCAAGATAATGGACACCGACAAGGATGCTATAGAGCTTGTACACGAAGACTCAGCTCACCATGTGATCCTCGAGGATGACAGCTGGAGAGGCATGAAGAAATGCTGCCCGATAGTTTCCGGTGGCCTGAATCCGGTAAGACTGAAACCTTTCATTGATGTAATGGGCAATGTGGATTTCATCACAACAATGGGTTCAGGAGTTCATGCACATCCCGGAGGTACTCAGGCAGGAGCAAAAGCGCTTGTTCAGGCATGTGATGCTTATCTCAAGAACATAGACATTGCAGAATATGCGAAGGATCATGAGGAACTGGCACAGGCTATTGAGTACTTCCCTAAAGTTTGAGGTCGTTACAAGGTTTCGTTGAGAATATTTTGGAATGCTATACAGAGCTGGTCAATACTCATTTATTTTCAGACCAGTCTCTGTAATAATTCATTTTTTGATATGATTTTGATCTTTGGTATTGCCACCCCGAGCATGGGAAAGACGAATCAAAACGTTTCTCTTGAGCAGCACAAATGCATCTTGGATGGGAAGTGATTCGTGACGCTCTGGTACTTACAACAATTTTAAAAAAGGCGATAATTCTATCTGGATGTTCAACTGGTCTCAGTGTCAATGAAATTATCAATCTGGGAGTGGGATATTTCTTGGAAGTCTATGATCAATTCTGGAATGCTTTTGTTATGAAAAATAAAAAAGAAAGCGTATGCCCTGATCAATCTATATGCCTTAACCCGCTTCCGAATCGTATAAGGGCAGCAACGGCGATAGCTTCATTAATCTCATCATCTGTAAATCCTGCTTTTCTGGCAAGGTTTTTCTGATGATCTACACATTCATCGCAATTGATCGCAACCGCACTTCCCAACGCTATCAATCTCTTAGTCTTCCCTTCCAAATTATTGTCTTCGAATAACCTGTCCTTCATGTCCGAAAATCCTATTTCTTGTTCAATGTTTTCCGAACTCATTTTTTAACACCGGTTTTTACATTTTCTAAATATGCCTCTCCCCTGATAGTCAGCTCATATTCTGTTTTATCAGAAGGATCGATCTTGCTGATATAGAATGCATCCTCCAGCATATCGAGGTTCAGTTTTGCCTGCATATCACTCATATCGAGTTCGATCTTTATCTCCTCAAGACTTTTCGTCCCATCCACTAAAAATTCCATTATCATCCTGCGTTTGGGGTTTTGAAGTGTTTTCAAACCAATTGCATGGTCTTCTGAAGGATTTCGTTCTTTTCCACTTTCATTCATCTGTTTTATCAATTTCTGTTTTTTTCTGGCAATTTCATCTAGATCCATAACAACCATTTATCATGAATAATCCTTATATTTAATATATTTTCTGGTGTCATTGAATTTCTGATAACAGACCAAAAATCTAAAATTCAATCTAAAAATATTTGTCCAGTTCCTCAGTAAGATTCTCTGAGGAACGGGAGATTAGTGACTATTTTTGATCAGGAATTATTCTATTTGCCCGCCAAATCTGAAATGAAATTTAAATCTTAACAAAAAGGGAGGCATGGTCTTACTCATACCTCAAAGCGTCTACAGGTTTCATTTTTGATGCATTGTATGCAGGTACCACACCTGATATAATGCCTACACAAATAGCTATGGAAATTCCTATTGCTATCAGTTCAGGGGATAGGGTCGATCCCATCGAAGAACGCATTATTGACAGTCCAAGGCTGGGTAGCATGGATGTCAGTACAAGGCTTAGAAGAATTCCAAGAACACCGCCTACAACCCCTACCATTGCGGAGTTGAACAGGAATATCATCAATATGTCCCTGTTCTTTGCTCCTATTGCCTTCATCGTTCCTATGTCCCTTGTCCTTTCCATCACGGATGTGAACATTGTGTTTGCAATTCCTACTGATCCAACTACAAGGGAAACACCAGCTATAGCTGCAAGGAAGAGGCTCATTGAGTCCATCATCTCAGTTGCACTTTCTAATTGTGCTTCCGGGTCTGAAACACTGAAATCCCTGTCACTTTCTGTAACATGCCTTGAGATCATTAGTTTTTCTTCTACATCCTCTCTCACAGTATCAACGTTGTCGATGTCATCAACCTTTACAATTATAGAATCAAAAACATCATCTTCCGCATCTTCGATTATCTCTACTGCTGCATCTATGGGCATGATAATCCCGTTATCATTATCTCCGGATTCCAGGATGCCTACTACTCTTACGGACTGTCCATTGATACTAATTACCTGGTTGAGACTTATTGGCTGGTCAAACATATCATTGGCAATCCTGTCTCCTATGACAGCAACATAGTTGTCTGAAGCTTCAAGCAGTCTTCCGGAAGCAGCAGTATAGGATGTTGTGTACTGCCAAACCTGTGAGTCAACACCTGTTATGGAAAGATCTGCCGACTCTCCCAAGTAGTATACATCTTCTTTACCCGATATCTGGCCATACAGATAATCGACATTCCCAACCAGCTTGAGAGCCATAACATCCTTGTCTGTCAATTCGGCATCATCTGCTGAAGAACCACCTCCACTATCTCCAGGTCTCATTCCCATTGCTGATGATGCTTTGGTATATCCGGGAGTAATGGTAAGGGACGTCATGTCCATGTCCGCAAATCTGCTTTCCATATCTTCCTCCATGCTATCACTAATTGCCAGGATGGTGACAACAGACCCTACACCTATCACAATGCCTATTATAGTGAGCCAGCTTCTGATCTTGCTGTGAAAAAGGATATTGGCAGCAAGTTTAAGATATGTCTTGTACCTCATCGTCTTTTTCCCTGGAAGTTTTCATTTTCCTGTAATACATTGCTCCGCCAACTACGATTCCCACTACTGCCAGATACATCAGGTAAGTAGTTATGGAGGAACTATTCTTTCTCGCACCACCATAACCTGCAGTGGTTACATCTCCTGTTGTGGATGTAAGCTCAATAGGAACATTCTTTTCAACTGAGATCCTTTGGCCGGTTGAATCCGTGTATTCTATTAGAACTTCGAGTTCGTTCTGTGAAGACTGTGATTGACGCAGTGCTGCTACCTCTTCAGGATCCATCTCATCCATGGACATGGATGATCTGTCAGTACTTCCTGAAGTGGAACCCAAAGCATTGTTGGTAATACTAAATGACGTGATGGTGTAGTCACCTTTGTCAAGATTGCCTACTATAGATGCAGAACTTCCACTTACTTTGTAGTTTTCCTGTTCAGGAATAGAGACTTTTACAGAATATGCTTCATTGTTACCGACATTGGCGATCGACAGGGAAACTTCCCCTTCATTTCCCTCGGAAAAGGCAACATCGAAGTCTGTGCCCCCACCGATAAAGAGACCTGCTTTGGTGTTGATCTCATTCATATTTGAGTCGTAATCCTCAAATTCCAGATTAATGTCCAGCTGGTAAAGCCCGGGGTCTGCATTCACATCTGCTATAACTGAATACGTGACTGTAGCTGATTCTCCGGTTTCAAGGTATGATATGAATTTGGTATTGTCTGAATATACCGGAAGGATCTCTCCGTTTTGTTCATCCCATGAGATCGCCATGTTCTTGAGGGGTGAACTTCCTGTGTTTGTTACTGTGAACTCCAGTGTCTCTTCTACTGCACGATCGATAATTGCTTCGTTAATTACTACCTGAGCGTATTCCTTTCCACGTACCTCAACATCAATTGTTGTACATTTAGTTGCACTGTCGCCTTCATTGACATTGATGTCGAGCTCATAGAAACCTTCTGCTACATTAGGGTCAACATTCAATGTGAACCTGAGGATAGCTGCATCTTCTTCGTCCTGGCGTGCATCGAGGAACGAGATGGTTTTGGTCAATGGTTCGTCAGATACTTGTGAAAAAGGATATTCGGGTTCAATTTCGACCTCTACATCGGCAAGATCTTCATTCCCAATGTTCTGTACAGTTATTGTCATTTCAACGGTCTCGCCGGGTCTTGCAGGGTTCGGGCTCTGGCTCATTATGTCTACGCTGACACCAGGAGCACTTGTATAAGTTGCTGCAGACACAGTTGCAATCGGTAACGATAATAGCATTAATAATATCAAAAAACCTTTCATTTTTTTCATTCCAATCGCTTCTCCTTTGTTTCTATCTTTTCTATCATCCCATCTTTGATGTGTATCACTTTTTCAGCATATTTTATAAGTTCAGTGTCGTGGGTAACGATAATTATCGTCTTATTCTGTTCTTCATGCAAATCATTCAGAAATTCCAGTATGTAGTCTCCGGTCTTGCTGTCCAGGGCTCCGGTAGGCTCGTCTGCAAGAAGTATTTCAGGATTGACTGCAAGCGATCTTGCAATAGCAACTCTCTGTCTTTGTCCTCCTGAGAGCTGGGAAGGTGAGTGTTGCATTTTGTCTTCAAGCCCCACGACCTTCAACAGTTCTTTGGCTCGATTTCTTGCAACATTGATGTTTTCTTCCTGAAATTCCAGTGGAAGCATAACATTTTCCAGAGAATTGAGAGTGGGGATCAGGTTAAATTGCTGAAAAATGAATCCGATAGTTTTACCTCTGATCTGCGCCAGTTCGGATTCATCAAGACTGGAAATATTATGGCCATTTAAACTGACAATTCCCTTTGTAGGAATGTCCAGACAACCGATCTGGTTCATCAGGGTACTTTTGCCACTTCCACTTGGTCCGAGTATGACCACAAATTCACCTCTATTGATATGGAGATCAACTCCTTTCAGTGCTGCAAATTCAATTTCACCCATCTGGTAGATCTTCCATACATCCTTCAGATCTATGAGGGGAGCTTCATTATCGATCATTGTTGTTGAAACCTCGTGAATTTAATTGTTTGTCCTTTTCTTGAGCTCTCACTTGATCTCCCCCTAATTCCTCCTTTGGTGAATTTAATGAGTCCATTCGAGTGTGGGGTATAATGTCTCATCAATCAGCCTACGTGGGTAGTGCTATCATCTCGGGAGGAGTGGGTGGTAGTCAATCAGCCAATTAGCTAGTTTGAATATAACCTTACTTAATTTTCAAAGAGAAAATATGGCTATAAAGTCAAAATAAAACTTTTTAATCCTTAATAAATCTTAAAAATACATTATAATGAGTTTAAATGCAAATTTAAGTATTTATAAGCCTTTATTTTAAATTATAATGGGAAATATAAATCTTCAATTTTGGGATGGCATAAAAAAAATGATAGCTAACAATAAGGTCTGACCTTGTATGTTTCGCTGTAATTGGCAGGTAGAATCAGAATTCTGTGTTCCGGATCAATGAACTCGGAACGTCAGGAATAAAGAAAAAGGTAAAGTTGTAGGTTTAAAAATAAATTGTTGATCTCATTTTCGATCTTTTAATATAATGACGTTGCCACGTCCCTTTCTGAACTTCTCCACATAACCTTTGGCCTCAAGTTCCGATAACATCAGGCTTACTTTTCCTTCGGAGTATCTGATCTTGCTTCGAAGGTCTTTTTGTGTAATCCTTCCTTCGTTTGCTATTATTATATCGAGCACTTCCTGAAGGTCGGATGGGAATTCTTCATTTTCTTCTTCCGGTTCGACGATTACTTCCGGCTGATACGTTACATGATCAGTTCCTTTTTTCTTGTGTAAAAAGGAATATGCACCAACCGCCATCAATGCAAGTAATATGAACGCGATAGAATAGGTTCCTATAGAAGACTGGTTGGTCTTTTCGGAATCTGTTGAGCTCTCTTCGATCGGAGCTATTTCTGCAAGATCGTCTTCAGTTATGAGCCCTTCGGAGTAGGCAGGGTAAAGCAGGAGATCAATAATGTAGTTGCCTTCATCTGTGATGACAATGTCTTCTTCTGAAATATATACAAGAGTATCATTCTGGAAATATTCAGCCTTGATGGTATAGCTGCCGGGATTAAGATCAAATGAATATACTCCATATTTTGCCACAACAGATTGTGAGGGGGTTGAATTGACCGATATTATGGTATTCTCCAGAAGTTCAAATGTGTTCCACTCATATGTTGCTCCATGGACGGTAGCTGAGCTGTTCGCAGCTGCTATTCCTGCCGTCAGCATACTTATAAAGAAAAAAAGAAACAATATTAGATATCTAGCTTTCATGTTAACAGCTGCTGAAGTTATCTTTTGCCTAAAGGCTTCATCCATTGTTCCTGTTCAGTCTGGCCATCAATAGTGCTATAGTTGTAGGTTCCATTTCCAGACATCATCACCGCTCCCTGACCAGTTGAACTAAATGATATGTTATTTCCTTTTATCATAACCGCCAGGTTAGAGCCAGATATGTTTGCATATCCATTAAATTCTTTGTATAAGGATACCTTGTGTCCTTCACGAAGAACCGTTGAACTGACATGATCACCGTCGATAACTATCTTCATATCATTTTTGTAATCGGATATGGCAATCATTCCATTTACGACATATAAGTCAATACTAAGGTTGCCGGAAAGTATTGCTGTGCCCTTTCCATTAGCAGAGAGACTATCTGTCAGATCGAGTTCTACAGAGCCAGGGTTTATAAGCTTCAGCTCTTCGAATATCTCTTTTAAGATCCTGTTCGCTTCGTCTAATTCCTGCAAGGACTGAGTGAGATAGTATCTCTTGTTGATCTGTGTTACTGGTTCAGTCTCATATGCCAGTTTTTGATTTTCTCTTGCTCTTTCGATGGCTTGTTCATAGTCCTCAAGCAGACCTCTAAGTTTTTCAACGTCTTTGCCCCTTGCTTCCAGCTCATTTATTCCATCTTCGATCTGAAGGGCCGTGGTTTCAGACCTTGTTATCATATCCTCGATGAAAGTTTCCGGATCCTTTCTAATAGGACGGATCTCATCTCTGGGTGGGATATTATCATTCAGGTGATGGAATTCAAATCTGTCATCAGGTCCAAATATTCGTAGGGGGGAATCTTCAAGACTTTTCCAGGGAGTGATATTCTTATCCTGGGAATCTGTTATTTTCTGGTCGACACATCCTGATACGAAAAGTGAGAGTATAAAGAGTGCAATTAATGCTAAATATGCTGCTTTTTTCATATTCATTAGTTCTCCTTATGCTGGATGATCTGTCGATAACTTGTGGATGCACTGATTTTCCTACAAACAATATATTTTTATTGATTGAATAACAGGCATTTGTATCATTTGTTATCAGCTACTTGATGGTGACTTAAATATATATGCATACTTTACATGAATGAAAAAACGGGCGTTTCGATTTTGCATTTGAATATCTGGATTTTAATTGTTTTCTTTATAATGCTTTATTGTTGGCTTAAAATCAAAATAAATGCATTTTTTTGTCTTAAAATCCTATTGAAATTTAAATATGGTATATTTCTTAAATTATTGTATTAATCTCTATTTTCATTGAAAAGAGATACTGATCTAAACATCATAAATTCAAACTTAATTTTAGACAAAAATTTAGTGATTGTATTTTAGGATAATATAAACTTCTAATTTAGATTAAAATCAAATATTAATCTTATTTATGCAAAAAATAGTATTATAATGCTTCATTTAATCTTTAGTATCATTTTATGTGTTATATAAAGAAAGTATGCTTATATTCAACCCGGAGAATGTCCCGATTGTAAGCGATCAGTGATATGCTGGTGCTTAAGGAGCGATAGTATGACAAAGAAAATACTGAAATTGTTGTCCTGTCTTGCAGTCATATTGATGGTGGCATGCATTCTGCCATCTGGTGCATTTGCTGCAGAAAATGACCAGCTTGACAAAGGGGACATGAAGTTTGGAAAGATGAACAGATTTGCAGATTCCGGAATGGACCGTTCTGATATCAGGGAGAAGTTCCAGAATGACATGCCAGAATTCGAGACAGATGAAGAGAAATTCGAGTATCTTCTGGAAATGATGTCCGAATCCATCAATAAAAGGATCGAAGCCCTTGAATCTATTGATCTCGATGAGATCGACGATGAAAGGATAACTGCTGAGGGTATTGAGAAGCATCTTGAATCTCTCGATAATGTAAAAGAAGAGCTTGAAACTGCAGAGTCTCTGGAAGATCTCAGAGAAATAAGGGAATCAATTGCTTCAGTGAAACCTCAGGATGGACCTGGGCACAGAAATATGGAAAGGATCGAAAATATGCCTGAATTCGAAAGCGATGAGGAAAAGTTCGAGTATATTCTGGAAAAAATGTCTGATTCCATCGATAAAAGAATTGAGCTTCTTGAATCTCTGGATCTCGATGAGATCGACGATAAAAGGATAACTGCTGAGGATGTCGCGGAGCGTCTCGATAATCTCGAACAGGCACAGGAATTTCTTACAGATGCAACGTCTCTTGAGGACCTTAAGGAAATAAGAGAAGACCTTAAAGAAATGAGGAGATCCCATCCTCCAATGGAGCTTCAGGAGGATGAGTAATAGCTGGAAAGTTTGAAAAAGGGAGAATTAATCCCCTTTCTTTTTTCAGCAAAATCCATTGTCTGATAATCAATTAAGTTTTGATGAACAAATTATCCCAATAGATGTAGAGTCATGACACTGACAGTTGATGAGGTCATATTTATGGCTATAGGATTCCTGTTTTTTGTTGCTATTGTGCTTGTTATAGTTATTACTTGCAGGGAAAACACTTGAAACAGGACTATCCGGGTTTTAGTTTTGTGATTATTGTGAGAGATAATACGTTATCAGGTAATCAGCAATCCAATGATTCTTGAGGAGTTGGTAGTATGGTAAAAAATGTAGTAAAAATATTTTCCTGTCTTGTAGTTATGTTAATGATGGTGAGTCTTCTACCATCGGATGCACTTGCTGCAGAAAATGATGTAAAATTAGACAACATGGGCAGACAAGATCCTAGCATGGATAGATATGGTAACATGAGTAAATCAAATGCCGGAATGGATAAACCTGACAATATGAATGACAGAATTCCGGAATTTGAGACCGAAGAAGAAGAGTTCGAGTATTTCCAGAACGATATGTTCGAATTAATTGATAAATGGATCAATGACCTTGAAAATAAAAAAGAGGATCTCGATGAAAGTGACAATGAAAATATAAATGTTGAGAAGATCGATGAGCAAATTGAGGTTCTCAATAGTATAAAACAAGAAGTTGAATCGGCAGAGTCTCTGGAAGAACTTGAAGTGATAAGAAAATCAATTGTGATGTCTCAGGTGGATGAGAATGAATATCCGATGTCTAGAAACATGAATGGATCTGATTCTGGAATTGATGGCGATAAAAAGGTGATTCAGAAAACATCTGAATTCAATGCTGAAGAAGGAACATTTGATTCAATCAAGAATAAGGTGTTCGGATTCTTTGCGAAGTGGATCTAAGCGCATTAGAATGCTGAATTCCGAAAGTGGATAAGAATTGTAATGGTTGTGAATCAATGGTGTTATTTTCAGAAGATCTTATAATAGCGACTTTGGCAATCCTGTTCATTACTATTATTGTGCTTGTTATATCTCATTGGGTATACAATGCACAGAAAGCACTTGAAAAAGGTCGTATCAGGGTTAAAGCCATGGATAAATTCCCTCAGGAAAGTGATGAATAAGATGTATAATTTTACTTTATTGGATGAATAAAGAACTTTTAAGATAATTTCTCCTTTCTCATTTTTTCTTTTTTCCTAATATGATTTGCAACATTTGCCGCAATACTAACTAAAATATATCACCCCTATCATTGTTAGGTATACCAAACAATAATAGGAATGATTAATATGTTCTCAAGCTTTATGATAACATTCAGGGAAGGGCTTGAAGCCTTTCTAATAGTGGGGATTATCCTCGCGTATCTTGTGCAGACAAGACGAACTGAACTAAACAAATACGTCTATAGTGGTACAGGACTTGCTATCGTTGGAAGCCTGATCGCTGCAGTTGTCTTCAACCTTCTTGCAATACAATTCGAAGGCCGTAATGAGGAGCTCTTTGAAGGGCTTGTGATGCTGATAGCAGCAGTTATCCTGACATCCATGATCATTTGGATGGCACGTGAGAATAACAATATCTCATCAACGATAAAGGAGCAGGTCGAAGGGAAGAAAGCCTACGGACTCTTTGCACTGGCATTCCTCTCTGTCCTGAGGGAAGGTATTGAGACCGTACTCTTCCTGGGTGCAGCAGCAATGAACACGGAAACCAATGCTGTTCTCTATGGGGGAGTTGCAGGTCTTTCTGTATCCATCGTGGTCGCATACCTGGTATTCAGATACTCTTCACACACTGACCTGAACAACTTCTTCAAGATCACCAGCATCTTCCTGATCCTCTTTGCAGCGGGACTGGCAGCACATGGTGTACACGAGCTACAGGAAGCAGGCGTGGTTCCGATCATTGTAGAACATGTATGGGATATCAATCACGTCATCGATGAGAGAGGAACCTTTGGTTCTATCATGAAATCTCTGCTCGGATACAACGGAAACCCATCGCTTATCGAAGTGCTGACCTATGTTGGATACTACATTGCGGTTGGTATCGGGCTGAGGGTACCCGGAAGACGGGAAAAGGTTGCAATAACAGCCTGATCTTGTCTTAGCTTAACCTAGCTGACTGCTACTATCAACAAAGATGGTAGCATCTCTCTTTCTTTAATATCCTTTTTTGAACCAAATACCTTTGTTTGATGCCGATATTCTTAAAAAATATAATTCTTGCATTATGGTTTTGAATGGTTAGGGCACAATCCTTAAATATAAATGAGTACATGTGTAACATATAGGCTACATATACAAACTATGGTTACATAGTTTAAAATGAATAAAGGATGTGAGCAAAATGAGAAAAATAACAAACATGCTTTTGGTAGGTGCTATATTTCTTGCCGGTGCAGGAATGATCGCACTGACGATGCAAACTGATACTGTCCAGGCTGCTTATGGTTCAGGCCCGGGGTCTGGATGGGGTGGATGCCCTGCATATGGTGCTTATAGTTCAGGCTATTCGGGCTATTCCGGATATAACATGGCAAATACCTATTCCGGTAACTATGAACTGACCGTTGAAAGCATTGAAGATGCATTAGACATAGCTCAGGAACAGATCGATGCTGATGTGAATGAGGAGAATATCTACCAGATGGGTAGATGGTGGGTTGTGTATTACACAAACGATGATGGTATTGTAATGCGTAGCTACATTGATGCATTCACTGGTGACGTTCTGGACACTACAACTCAGTCATACGATTATTCTAACACAGGACGTGGATACGGTATGATGTACAGTGCTGGATATGGTATGGGGCATGGTCCCGGAATGGGATATAGTAGAATGTATCGTTACTGATTAATGAATTATGTGGATTCCCTGCTATTTATTTTTGAATTGTACCCCCCACTCCCAACTATGGCAGGGACCATCCACTTACCTTTATGAAGAGTCTGATCTTAGCAGGAATGTGATAATATGATGGGCTATGGAATGTATGGTGATTATGGGATATTTGGAGGTTTAGGAGGTTTTTCTATGATATTTAGCTTGCTTATACTGATAGCTCTTATCTGGTTGATTTCTTCCGTTTTCAGTAACAGGTCGTGTATTTTCAACAGTGGGTCATGCAATACCAAAGACGATCGTGACACGCGCTTATCCCATATTGAAGAACAGGTGGAGAGCAATCGTGAATCACTGGATAAGATCTTGAAGAAGCTGGATTGAGTCCCATTTTTTGTTTATTTATATGGGATATTAGTAAAGATTAATATGAAAACAAAAACATCTTATGAATAACTATGATGCACTATTACAATACATTTAGTTTATTTGATCTTTTCTTGGAAGTTCTCCTTATACTATTGGTCGTAGGTATAGTCATTTTCTTCATTAACAAATCCGGGTTTGCAGGTGCAGGTGCAGCTAGCAACGAGAAACTCGTGAGCATGGAGAAAGATGTTGCTGAGATCAAGAAGACTGTCGAAGAGATCAAAGAGAAACTGGAAGAGATCTAAGTCTAACTCAACAACCTAGCCGGTCTTACTATGGGAAAAACAATGCAGCAGATAGTATCTATAGGCGAGGCTATTTCACACCCTCTGAGGCTTAAGCTTCTCTATATGCTCTCAGAAAGGGAATGGTATGTGTATGAGCTTGCCAAAGAGCTGAATGTCTCCCGGCAGGTCCTCTATCTTCATTTAAAGCGTCTTGAGAAGGCTGGATTTGTAGAAAGTGATCTTCGTCTTGAAGATGACGATATGAGGGCGAAGAAATTTTTCAAGCTCAAGGAGTTCGATGTCTCACTCAATATCGAAGACCTGGGAACTTTCTTTGAATGATATTTTCTGTTTTTTGATCCTCTACTCATCTATGGGAAACTAACTAAAAGTATCAGAGATCATTAATTGATATCCCATTCCGGTTCCATTTTTCAATATCTGTATTTTTAGAAAAAAGAAAGCAGGAATTCTTCACTTAAAAATAAGGATCCCTGTATCAAAGCGTTTTCAGATATTCGATCAGATCTTCCATGTCTTCATCTGAAAGATCCCATCTGGGCATTGTGTAATCAAGTTCTTCACCAGAAGGATCCTTTCCTTCCCTTATGGCAATACTGATCGTTTCATCAGTGTATGGAGGATGCTCTTCATGTTCATCTTCGTGGTCTTCTTCGGAAGTCAGGACTTCATAGGTTATATCTGAAGGTATTACAGTTCCCATCATTATTGGAACTCCACCTTTCCCATCAACACCATGACAGCTTACACAACTTCCACCATGGACATACAACCAATGAGGACCACCACTAACCGGTATTTCCTGTCTATTTTCATTAAGACCTGTATAATAGATCATTTCTCCGTTCGATGAAAAATCTGTAATGATGTTCGGATCTGTCATCGAATCATATTGTGCCGGGTACATATATCCGGGATCATGCCACTCATATCCACGATCAGTTGTATCAGGTCGTTCATCGTAAACATTTATACATCCTGCGACCATTAGTATTATTCCGATCGAGATCAATGTTCTGGCAATTGGTATTGTCAACTTCAATTTCCCCCTTGATTTTAGAAATTATTGATCAAAGCAATTTATTCTAAATAAATAAAAAAGAAAGAAAAGGCCTTTAATATATATCAAACGTTAGCCATCATTACCGATCGCATCTACCGGGCATGAATCCCTTGCATTCTCGCAGTCCTTTGTCTCGGAATCATTTTCCGGTTGCTTAAAGACAAATGCAGTCGATTCATCTTCAGTCATCCTGAAGTTATCCGGAGCATCATTTGTGCATAAACGACATCCAATACATCCTTCATCTACATAGAAAGGACCAGGTACATTTTCAGCTACTTTATTTTCGTTATCAGCCATTGTCAGTTCCCCCACTTTTGGATACTATTAAACAAATTTGAATTACCTTTCTACTTATAGTTTATTGTGAAGTCATCAACCTTCAGGAAACTATCCAATCACTGTAAACAACTGTCTGTTCAGCGTTTGAACCCCAGGCTACCACAGCGACACGATATTCCTGACCAACAGGTACCTTCATATTGGTCACTGTATAAGTTACCCCGCCTTCTGCTTCAATTTCAGCGATTTCATCACTCTGGACCTGGTCCCAGGCCATGCCTTCATCTGTTGATTCAAGGTACGTGTATATTATCACGTCTTCTGCAGTTGCAGAACCGACGTTCATGACCTCAATATCCAGATTTGCATATATGTAGGCCGCTTGCCTCTGGCTGCTTCCCGTAAATTCAATTTGCAGCTGAGGGTATCCGAAGCCTATCGGAGTTATTGTTGCCTCTACATCTCGATACTCATCAGGTATTACGCCTACGTCCCAGCCGGAATTAGTCGTTTCAAGGTAGAAATACCTGATCCCGTTGTAATCATAGTAACTTCCGGAGATGCCTTCATCACCCTGCACACCGACTGCCATATGATCGGGCAATGTGATCAATGCTACTCCATATCCCATATCGTGCAGAAGTGATGCGAGAAGGATCGATGAATCTTCGCAATCCCCTCCACCGTGATATAGCGTTTCGAATGGGAATCTCGGGTATTCATCGTATCCTGCAGAAGCACTGTCACTGACATAAGGAAGTGATTGAACAAAAGCTGTTGCAATGTATGGTATCTCATCGCTGTCATAACCGCCTTCATCAGCGAGATATTCCAGTTGTGTGGTTACCTGTGAGATCAGTTCGTCATCGTAAGGATCATTTGCAAATTGGTCATAGTCCCTGCTTCGGCTTCTTTCGGAATACAATTCGTAATCGTCTTTGTAGTATTCGTTCTTTATCCAGAACTCTGTGTTGTCGTATTCCCACTCATAAGTACGTGTAATGGAATCTTCAGTTAGTGAAACTGCTATCCTGGGTTCAGATTCAATGTTGATAGGTTCTGTTTCTAGGTATATATCCGGCTTTAGTTCATAGGTCAGATCAATAGAAAAACTGCTATCATAGATCTTATCCAGCCTGATAGAATAAACAATATTTTCCTCCTCAGGGTCCTTTATGTTATACGTCTGGCCTGTGGATAATGTTCTTGTAGAATACTGCTCTCCGTTCTTCCTGAAAGAGATAACCGTAAAATCTTCTTTTCGATCGATCTCCAGAACCTTCAGTGAGTATCCATTTTCAAGATCAAGTATGGCAGTTTTCTTGAGAGTAGTGTTGTATTGCTCAGTATAGTCCTCAGTCGCGATATCAGTTTCATCAAGATAAGTTGATCCGCTCTCTCCGGGATATTCTTCTTCTGCTATGCAACCTATGCATGAACAAATGATAATAAATAGTAAAAACCACGAGATCGATCGTTTGATACCCATATAAAATGGAATTTACTGCTTAAATATAATAGCATTGTGGTTGCTACCAATGATCAGAGTTGCTGCTTTGATCACAGTAGTTTCTATCAAACATCGGAAGAAACAGTTGGCCCTGTTTCAAAAGGTCTGGTGTCTCCTTCCTACAATTAATGCATTCCATAATGTGTTTTAAAAGAGCAATTCAGAAGCTTTGAAATAGGTTTGCTAATAAAGAATGAATTAGAAATCAAGTTCTAATTATTGAATCCTGAAATTAAAAGTGTATTATGATGTTGTGGGAGTTCAGAAAATGATTTATCAGATATTGAATCAGGCATCTTGTTGTGATTGTGGAACTGAAGAGGATAGTTGTTGTGGTCCAACGAACAGTAATTGTTGCGTGTCTGAAAATATTGGTCTGAACAAAAAAGAAAATGCTTGTCCCGTTTGTTGTACAATTGGACAGCCTGTTGAGAACGTCACGGTCAGGCATCTTGTCAAAAAAGAGCTGATGTTATCTGTTGATGATAACAGCTACTGGCTTTGTCTTGATGAGGATTGTGATGTTGCATATTATACAGAAACAAAAGCAATGTTCAGAAAAGATGATCTGAAAGTTCCTTTATGGTTCAAAAGAGATGCTGATCCAAAGTATGCATGCTACTGTAATGAGATAACAGAGGAACAGGTCATTGAAACGGTTGTTAATACTGGTATAGATAGCATGAAGGATATTATTAATGCTATCAAAAGTAAAGCAAATGCCCAGTGTCGGGTCAGGAATCCTGCAGGCAAATGCTGTACAAAGGCGTTTAATGAAGCTATAGAAAAAGGAAAAGATATCAGGGACAATTGATAATCTTCTCAAGTAAATAAAAGGATGGGAATATTTTTAGTTTAGTTCTCATCCTATCAAAAAGGCTCTTTAAAAATTATCGAATATGATGTCCTCTTCTTCGATGAAACCATAGTTGATGAAAGTATCAGTTGTTGTAATATTCACTTTTGCATAAGGTTGACCTTCTTCACTTTCTTCGATACTGTTCTCTATGCTTTCCCATTTCTCTCCCGGTTCAAGGACGATGGTCTCATCATGGTAGAATATCACTGCAACCCCTTCTTCGGAAATAGAAACAACTTCATAGCTGTTTAGTTCAAAAGGTAATGAGTATGCAGCATAGCTCATTGTGCCTGCCCCCATTCCGATTACCCCGGAAAGGGATGATCCGTCACCTGCTACCATTACAAGGGAACTGTTCACCTTAAATGATTCAAGTGGTGTTACGATGTGAAGATCCCGATCTTCTTCATCAAAGTAGTAGGTTGGGAAATCAATTGCAAGCATTGGCCATGTGTCTCCTTCTATGAATTCACCATGGCTGTTGATATGATGGTCAAGGAAAAGGATCTTTTCAGAACCTGCAGTGTCATTTTCAGGGTTTTCATTATCAGATATGCAGCCTGCAGTAAAGATTAGCCCGGCCATCACAAAGCAGACCAACATTAAGTTTATGATTTGCAATCCTTTGTTTGTCATTTTATTTCACCTTGAGAAAAGAACTCATTAAAAATATATAACCCTGTCTTTAGCTATAAATAAATTTGAAGCTTTCTGATATTGATTATTCTTTATTTACAGAATACCTGGTTAAAGTACGTTTACGATTTTAAAAATTAATTAGATTTATATATGAATCAATTTTTTATTTTAAACAAGTAATAAATAGTAGACGTTTCATATTTACTTTTGTAAATTTACTGGAGGGTACATTGTATGGTAGAGAAAACTGCATTAGACTGGATAGCAATAGCTCTGGTAGTTATTGGAGGTTTGAACTGGGGATTAGTCGGAATTTCACAGGACTTCAATCTTGTGGCTTTGATCTTCGGTTACAGCATAATTGCGAGAATTGTGTATCTGCTGGTTGGATTATCAGCACTCTATATGATCTATTTCGCAAACAAACAACACTGAGGCAGCAACCTGCTGCCCTTCTTTTTAAATATGAGTTCTGACTTATATTTTATTATAAGTTGATGGGATTGGGAGGTTTAAATGTCAAACTGTAATATTCCCGAGTATCCATACTCAAGACCTCGCGTGGTTGCAAGTAAATGTCTTGAGTTTGAAGCTGTGCGCTATAATGGAAGCGTTATTAATTGCCCTACTGTTCGTGCTCTAATTCCATTTGTAGATTTTATCACAGTTTGTCCGGAAGTTGAAATTGGACTTGGGGTTCCACGTGATACTATAAGGATCGTGCTTGTAGATGGCAAAAAAAGACTGATTCAGCCAAAAACAGAGACTGATCTAACAGAAAGTATGGATAAGTTCACTGACAAATTTCTGGAAGATCTGCCTGATGTTGATGGTTTCATTTTTAAATCCGGTTCACCTACGATCGGAATAAGGAAGATCAAGATATATTCGGCTTCTGATAATGGATCCGTAATTGAATATGGATCTGGCTTTTTTGCAGACAAGTTCGTTCAAAAATATGCAGACTATCCTCTTGAAGAGGACGATCGGCTTAGAAACAATATTATAAGGCATCATTTCCTTACAAAACTTTTTGTTTTTTCAGATCTTCGGAATGTGAATGGGTCGGGTTCATTTGAAAAGCTGGAGAGGTTCCATAAGTATAATCGCTATCTTTTCCGCCTGTATGATCGTGATCTGGCTGTGAAAATGGATCAGTTATTGGAAAATAAAAGCTCATTAGGATCTGATAAGATCATGACAGAATATGGTAAACTCATTCCACAGGTTTTTTCCAGATCGCCGGGATCGAAAGAATTTATAGATATTGCAAATGAGTTACTCTTAAGTGTAGCTTCTTCTCTGAATGAAGTTGAAGAGCAATACCTGGAGCAGGTAATTAAAAAATATGCGGATAATCGAATGGCATGCGATGCATTACTTGAGATGCTTAAGCTTTATGTTATGCGTTTCAGTGATTCAAAAGAGGAATATTCCAGATTGTTCTTCCCATATCCGGAAGAATTAAAGAATGAATCAGAACCTGATAGGGACAGGGATTTCTGGGCAAATTTCCCGATATCAACTAAGCCTGATTGATTCCAGAATTAACAATTAATAAATACTGAAGCAATCTAAAATTATATTAGCGTTTTACATATGTTGGGGGTTAAATGACTGTAAATACGCCTGAAGAGGCTTTACTAGATATCTTAAAAGGGCAGAGTCTTGCAGTTCTTGCTACTGAAAAAGAAGGAAGGCCGTATACAAATCTTATAGCGTTTGCTGCCACCGAAGACCTCAAAAACATACTTTTTGTAACTCCCAGGTTTACAAGAAAATATTCCAACATACAAGGTTCAAGCTATGCATCAATTATGGTGGATAACAGGTCGAATACGGTTTCGGATTTTAAGGATGCAACTGTTGTTAATGCAATGGGAATTGTAAAAGAAGTGGATAAAATTCCTGTTTTTTCTGATCTCTATCTTTCAAAACAACCACATTTAGAAAAGTTCCTTAAGGCCCCCACATCTGCATTGATGATGATGGAAGTTGAAAAATATATTATTGCAACGAGTTTCCAGAATGTTGTGGAGATGGAGTTGAAATGAGCGATCTTATCATCCCGATGGAAAGTATCAGCGAGGAAGATAAAGAAAATGTTGGTGGGAAAGCTTATTCTTTATCAAGGCTCAGGGAAAAAGGATTCAATGTTCCAAAATATTTTTCGGTAACAGCCGATGCATATAGAAAGTTTTTAAAAGACAGTGGACTTGAAGGTCAGATCTTACTTGAGATTGCCAGAAAAGATTTCGGCAAGATGAGGTGGGAGGAGATGTGGGACACATCCTTGCGTCTTAAAAATCGGTTTTTGAATTCATCCATTCCTGAAGACCTCGAAAATGTGATCAGGTCAGAAATTAAAAAGAGTTACGAAAAAGTGCCGGTCGTTGTAAGATCATCAGCACCGGGTGAAGATTCAGCAAATACTTCTTTTGCAGGCATCCATGAGTCTTATGTGAATGTCAGGGGCGTCGATCCAATACTTGAACATGTTAAGCTTGTCTGGGCATCTCTATGGTCAGATGCTGCAATTCTTTATCGAGAGGAGTTAGGTCTTGACATAAAGGAAAGTTCAATGGCAGTCTTAGTTCAGGAACTCGTTGAAGGCCAAAGGTCCGGAATAGTTTTTAGCAAAGATCCAAATAATGAAAGACATCTGGTCATAGAATCAGTTTATGGTCTTAATGAGGGTCTTGTTAGTGGTGATATTGAACCTGACAGGTGGATACTGGATAGAGAGAACGGTGCAATTGTCCAACATGTAGTTGCTTCCAATAGGGAGAAAAGTGTCAGGTTAAAAGAAGGTGGAACTTTTATCGAAGAGCTGTCGTCTACTTTTTCAGATAAGGAACCGCTAAGTGAGGATGATATAAGCAGGATCTATGAGATGGCAATGCTCTCAGAAAAAGTGTTTGATTCTCCTCAGGATATGGAATGGACAATTCGGGATGATGAAATATTCCTCCTGCAGTCAAGGCCAATTACAACCCTTGAAGATAAGGAAAAGAGCTGGTACATTTCTTTAAAAAGGACCTTTGATAACCTGAAAGCTCTCCGTATTAAAATAGGGGACATATTGATCCCGGAAATGATCTCTGATTCCGGATCAATGTCGCAGGTAGATCTTCAAAGCCTGAATGATATTGAACTTGCGGAGATGATCGTTTCCCGAAGAAGTACATTCGAGAAGTGGGATTCAATATACACAAAAGAATTCATTCCTTTTGCTCATGGTATGAGGTTGTTCGCAGATGTGTATAATGAAAAGATGAAGCCTTCAGATCCCTATGAGTTTATGGACCTTCTGTCAAATTCGGATCTTTTAAGCATGCGTAGGAACAGGAAGCTTAACTTACTTGCAGGAATGATCCGAAAGAACGATTCGCTGAGGAAAAATATCGAGTCTGGAAATATCGGGGGGGATTTTGGAAAGTATTTTGATGAATTCATGGAAGTTTTTGGACGATCATCTTATGTCGAGGATAAAAGACAGATGATAAAACTAATACTGGAATTATCTTCACATCCGGAGAATGAGATCATAAGTCAGAAAGATCCAAAAGAATTAATAGAGAATTTCCTTGCGATTTTCGACCGGAAAGAAAAAAAATATGCTTCGGAGTTGCTTGATATTGGTCGAGCAAGTTATAAACTCCGTGATGATGACAACATCTATCTTGGAAGAATTGAAGGACATTATCTGGATTCAATTAAGGAAGGAAAAAGCAGACTTTCAAAAAGAGGAATTGAGCAGAACATAACTGATGATGATGTCATAAAGGCGTTAAAGGAAAAAAATTACATTCCAAAAGCACAAGTCATTACCCGGGATCTTAGTCATCCAGGTAATGTCAGGATAAGGCAGATCCAGGGGCAACCAGCCAGTAAAGGTGTTGTTACAGGCATAGCAAGAGTTATAGAAACAAAGGATGATCTTTTTGCTGTAAGATCGGGTGAAATTCTGGTATGTGATGCGATCGATCCGAACATGACCTTTGTTGCGTCTCTTGTTTCCGGTATTATTGAGCGTAGAGGGGGCATGCTCATACATGGGGCGATAATCGCACGTGAGTATGGGATCCCTTGTGTAACAGGTATTCCGGATGCTATAGATATAATAAGTAACGGGGATGAAGTTACTGTTGATGGTTATCTGGGCATCATAGTTATACAAAGACAGTAAGATTTTTTAATTTTATTATTAGAAAATAAGTTATCTGACGATTGCTTCAGAAATTCGAGTTTCTCCGGAATATTTTGAGGGTATTTATTATAATAGAATACAAGAGAACCCTTAATTTTCAATTCAGTTTATGTATAATCTCTCAAAAATAGATTAAAAAGCTATATATAGTATAAATTACAAAGTTGACATGTATAATTTATTTAGTGGCCAAGGGGGGCGACATGTGAAAATGGTAAAAATATTAGTAGCTTTGCTTTTAGCAACAATAGTATTAGTGTCAGGTTGTACTACCAGTGAACCTGAGGAGGAAGAAATGGACATTGTGGACACGGCAGTGAGCGCTGGTTCATTTACTACTCTTGTACAGGCAGTACAGGCCGCCGGACTTGAGGATACATTGAGAGGAGAGGGTCCTTTCACAGTATTCGCACCAACAGATGAGGCTTTTGCAGCATTGCCTGAAGGAACTCTTGATGCATTACTTGCAGACGAAGAGGCCCTTGCAGCTGTGTTGACATATCATGTGGTTGCAGGTGAGGTCATGGCAGCAGACGTTGCAGGTCTGGAATCTGCAGAAACTGTCCAGGGTGAATCAGTTACTTTTGATACCATGGATGGTGTAAAAGTAAACGATGCAAATGTTGTTCAGGCTGATATTGAGACCAGCAACGGTGTGATCCATGTTATCGATAAGGTGCTCCTTCCACCTTCAATGATGGAGGAAGAAGCAGAGGAAGAAATGGACATCGTTGATACTGCAATAGATGCAGGTTCATTTACAACTCTGGTACAGGCTGTCCAGGCTGCCGGTCTTGAGGAGACACTGAGAAGTGAAGGTCCTTTCACAGTATTTGCACCAACAGATGAAGCATTTGCAGCATTACCTGAAGGAACTCTTGATGCATTACTTGCAGATGAAGAGGCTCTTGCAGGTGTACTGACCTACCACGTGGTTGCAGGTGAATACATGGCAGCAGATGTTGTAACAATGGATTCAGCTGAAACTGTACAGGGAAGTGAAATTACATTCACTGTAACAGACGATGGTGTAATGGTCAATGATGCAACTGTTGTGATTACAGATATTGAAGCAAGTAATGGGGTCATACACGTCATTGACGCAGTACTGATACCATAATATCTACCATGAGATTCTTTTGAATCTCATTTTTTTTATATGATCTGAATTTAAAACTAAAAGTGGAGAAATGAATATGCTATACATGGAAATAAGCACCTGGGAACCAGAGAATCGTGATAAGATACTTGAACACTTTAAAGAACTGAAGATGCCTGCCGGAGTAACAGTCCACAATCAATGGGTTGATCTCACAGGATCTCGGTATTTCATCTTATATGAGTGTGATGATGCAGAAGCTTTTGCAGCATTTAATCTTCCATGGTCGGATGTGTGCTACATTGACACGGTTCCTGTAATGAAATCAACCGAATTCATATCATTAATGAGCAAAAAGAGCTGATATCAGAGATTATTGAAAATAAATAATTTGAAGACAATGCAGAAAGACAAGTGTTAAATTCAAAATGGGGGAGAAGAATATGTTATATATGGAAATTAGTTCATGGGAACCACAGAACCGTGATAAGATACTTGAGCACTTTAAAGAGATCAAGGTGCCTGCAGGAATAACTATCGTCAATCAGTGGGTCGATCTGACAGGATCCAGATATTTTATCCTGTATGAGTGTGACGATGCAGAGGCTTTTGCAGCATTCAACCTTCCATGGTCGGATGTATGCTATATTGAGAGTGTTCCTGTGATGGAATCAACCAAGTTCATGTCTCTCATGAGCAAAAAATAATTGAAACCAAAAATAGTAAAATCCTCTGTTTTTCAGAGGATTATCTTTATTTCTTTTTTTTCTTGGCCTAAAAACAAGTCGACAGTTCCATTTGGGAATGGTTTTGTTGAGTATTCGCAAATAAAATCGCCTTTGCTGTCTGAAACAATTGTTTGGGAAGCTTTAACGTTTAATAGCACGTTCTCAATATCTTCATCAGTTTCACCTTTTATGGTTATGTCATAGTTTCCTGTAGGAACATTTTTATCAACATATATTGCCTTTCCATTTTCAGCGTCTCTATGCTGCTTAAAAGGTATCAACATTTGAACTGTGAATGTCATATTTTTTACAGTTTGAGCTACAACCTGAAACTCGTTTGGAATCGAAGTTATTGCTACATCATCAAACCTGTGCTCATATTTTTGATCGTTTACAGGAATTTGAATCTCAAAATTGACATTCATTTTTATGCTTCTTTCAGGTTTCGTTCTACCTGAAATTATCAAATTATCTCCTTTCTTCAATTGAAGAGCAGATACTTCCCATTCGATCTGATCTTCATCAGATACTTCAGGAACAGGACTGTAGAACAATGAATCTATTTTTTTGATAATTCCAAGGAACAGGTTATAATTTTCTTTGATCGTGATAATTCCCCCAATGATCAAAAACGATCCTCCTTTGAGTCTCAGGAGTACCGTCCTTGGAATTGCATCTGCTGACAGAAAGAACTGCAACAGATCCAATTCTTGATATTATGATTTCAGCTTATGTATCCAAAGGATATCAGGTACACAGCAATTCCAAGAAGCAATGTTATTGCCCAGCATCCAGTTGCAATATCCATGTGAACTTTCTTTTTGAATCTCCATCTGTTGGTAACGAAAAGTATTATGAAAAGTATAACAATTGACCCCAGAAGCCTGTGCAGGATCAGCACAATGCCATAGGATGCCAGCTGAAAACCCTGACTGATCGAATAGAACATGAACAGGATAGTAGGGATAATTGTGTAAACAGCAAGTGATGCTCCTCTTGCATGTTTATCTATGCCCTCTGTCTTCTGCTTGATCGCATATATTAGCATTAGAAATGCTAGTACCTGTAAGAAAAGTGAAAGGTTAGATAAAGTTCTAAATACATCTGGTTCCACTAAATTCCCCCATTTAGTTATACAAATAAATTGAATTGTATACTATTTAGTTTTATTGAGAAGTTATCATTCTGATAACAAATTTTGTTCTTGATATTCATCTTCTTAGTCTAATTTAATAAAACATAAATACAATCAATTCTTTTCTTGCACTTTATTTCCCACTTTGGAAAGTAAATAGCTAATATATCCTTAAATTCAAAAGGTGTACAAGAATTATGAGTCAGCAGAGTGAAAGTCTCTTCACAAGTGCCCTCAAGACAACGCTACCGGTCTTCCTGGGATATATCCCATTAGGTATGGCTTTTGGCTTCCTTCTCGAAGGAGCCGGCTACCACTGGATATATGCACCCTTGATGAGCATCTTCATCTATGCCGGTGCAGGCCAGTTCATTGCAGTTGCATTGCTGGCAGCCGGTGCAGGCCTCACAGAATTTGGCATTACCACACTGCTGATCAATCTCAGGCATTCTTTCTACGGCCTGTCTTTGCTGGAAAAGTTCTCCGGTGTCGGAAAGATCAAAGCTTACCTCATCTTCGCCCTTACCGATGAGACTTATGCTCTTCTTACAACCACCAAAGCCCCGGACGAAGGGTCAAAGGGAAAGTTCTACTTTTACATAACTGTGCTTGACCACTCATACTGGATCCTGGGTTCGGTCCTTGGAGCTGTACTTGGTTCAGTACTTGATCTCCGCCTGGAAGGAATGACCTTTGTGCTTACTACACTGTTCGTGGTGCTGACCATTGAGCAGTACCATGCTTCAAGGTCCCGTTTTCCGTTCATGGCAGCCATGGGTGCAGGTATCATTTCACTGATGCTCTTCAGTCCTGAAAACATGTTGCTGTTCTCAATTTTCATCGGCACCCTCATCCTGATAGCACATGAAAGGTTCGTCCAGGAAGACCGTGATATCGGAAATATTGTAGATCAGAACCCTGATCAGGAGGAGATCCCATAATGGAAGATCCGGCACATTTACTAGTCGTTACAGCAGTAGTAGCAGTGGCAACCTTTGCGACAAGGGCTATTCCTTTTGTATTCTTTAATACGCGAGCTCCCCCGCAGATCCTCTCCACCATCGAGAAGAACCTTCCCCCGATGATCCTCCTGCTGCTCGTGATCTACTGCCTGAAGGATGTACAGTGGCTTTGTGCTCCATACGGAGTCCCGGAGATATTCACAATAACAGCTGTAATGGCCCTGCACTTTTGGAAACGCAATGCAATGCTCAGCATCTTTGCAGGAACAGGGCTGTATATGATGCTGGTGCAGTTGGATGTTTTTTCAATTCTATTTGGATAATGATAGAATTGGTATGAAAACAGAATGGAGCCCAAGCTCCGGAAAGATCATATCATGGATCCCTGAAGGGTCAGCAACAAAGAAAAATGAGTTGAACAAGAAGTGTGGGAGTCATAGATCTGAAATACCACCTTTTAGCGGCATCTCAGCCCCACGTAATTTCCCCAAACTCGCTTTTTAACATACAACTCCCACACCCATATAGTATATTGGGTTCTAGGTTAAAGCTAGTTTCGGTGGGGGGTGTTGGATAAGTCTATAATCTCGATTTTTTCTTGAAATTCAAAAGCAAAATAATAGCATGTAGTTGCAGAGTACAACTTTTGGTGGGATACAAAGGATTTTTGGTGGCTGGTTACTGATGATTGTGATATCCAGATAAAAGGGTTGTTTAGATCGGGTGAAATATAAATAAAATCACTTTTATTCAAACAAATAATCCAGATAGAGCTTCCTGACACATTTGGAACCGTATGGACCAAGCAACCCGGATTTTAATTCTATGTAGTGACTTTCTTTCATGCTCTTACCACAACATCTACAGCTGTTGATCTCTTTTGAGCGTATAATTTTTGGTTTGTAAAATTCCAGATCGTTTGCCTCATAAGTGAAGTGGCACATGCCATCTTTATCAGTTATGATACCTTCCTTTCTGGCAGCTGACATTATCTGATCGATGATATCAAAGCGTTTGGTCACTGTTTTACGCAGCAGCTCTCTGATCTCAAGTGGAGACAATTCTGTTGCATCCATTGCTACGATATAGTCCAGTCCTTTTTGGATAGTCTTTGGATGTTTCATTTTATTCCTTTATTGTAACGATTTCTAGATCCATATGCACATTATTTAATGAGATCTGGATTCCTGAATTATGTTTAAGATCAATGAATCTAACTGTCTCAATGTATAAAATATCTAAAATAATTCAGATGCATTTAATAAGAGTGTGTAAAATATAAAATTATCTACTTGTTCCTTCCAGATACGAAGAACTAAAAAGAGACATTTTAACTTCCGATATTAGCTCACAGACTATAGATCTTCACGCCAATATAAAGCACATAAAGCATTATCAACACAAACGCCTCATTCTTTTTCAATTGCATATGCCTTCTGAAGAACAACAAAACTAGAAGTGAAACGAAGAACAAGGCTGGAATGTCAAATCTTACCAGAGCTTCACTTACGGTAAAGCTGCTTATCAGACTGCCTACTCCAAGGGTGAACAGTATGTCGAATATATTGCTTCCGATCAGGTTGAACACGGAGAGGTTGACGGCCCTTTTCCTGATACTGCTCCAGGAAAGTGCAAGCTCCGGGAGGGAAGTTCCAAGTCCGATGAGTACTATCCCTATGAAGGATTGTGAGATCCCCCACATATCTGCCAGGTATAGTGCGTTATTGAGAACTGCATAGGACGATAGTATGAGGATGGCAAAACCGGCACTAATAGAAAGGATCGTCCGTGTAAAGTATAATGGCGGAGCACTCTTGAATTTCTGGTGGACCTCTTCTTCCCTGTATAACAGGAAAAAATAGACTGCATAAGCTCCAATAAAGATCAGGCCGTCTGTCCGGCTAAGTGTGCCATCCAGTCCTGTCAGGAACAGAAGAGCAACGGAGACGAGCATCATCACTCCGTCCCTGGAAAGTTCACGTTTTGTTAAGGTCAGAACCCCAAACATACCGACAACGCCCATTGTTATGCATATTTGGCCAAAGCAGGATCCTATTGAATCACCAATGATAAGTCCGGATGTCTCGGTTCCCATTGATCGCTGGATGGAACCGGTCACGCTAATGACAAGCTCCGGCAGGTTGGTTCCCAGAGTTAGTAGTGTAAGACCGATAAACGCATGTGAGATCTTGTAGTGTTCTGCGATGGTCAGGGCTGCTTTGATGATAAGTTCAGCTCCTAACATCAGGCCTGCAAGTCCTATCAGTAGAATTAAGAGTTCGTACATTTTAGCGAGTTCCCCACGATGTGCTCAAATGTGATGCAGTTCGGTCTATTATTAGTGTTTTCTCTATATTGCTATTGTAGTTCAATGCATAAAAGCTTCCTTATGTGAATATTAAAGAAGTTTTTGTTGCCGGTTTAAGGATTAGAATCTGCAGGATCAGATTATTGTAATAAAACGGAAAAAAGAAAATGGTGGTCTCACATTGAGACCAGTATTTTTGCCTTACTGTTTAGATATATCCTATTGTACTCTCCAATGTGGAGGACGAAACATTCCATTCATATCCAAGACAAGTAACGTCATTTACAGTGAAAGTAAATGTTAAGGCATCTCTCTTTAATCTAACATTGTCTGAAGATAATGTTACATCCCCAAATTCTCCGGTTGGACCAAAGTCAATGTTGTTAGCACTTCCAGTCCATTGTCCTGTAACTACAGCATTTTCCACAGGATATCCTGTTTCATTTACAACTGTCACGGTTGCTTCAGCATAGACAAAAGGACTATTACGCACTTTGTTTTGGACAGTGTTCATTGTTATGCTACTGATGTGCATTTGTTCTTTTGTAGTATCTGCAGCAGTAATAGTGATCTGAGCATAATCTGTGTCCTGTGCACCATTATTGTCCGTTACTGTGAGCGTTGCTGTATAGCTTCCAACCGAATCGTATGTATATGTTGGAGCAATTTCGCTGCCTGTGCCACCATCTCCAAAGTTCCAGTCATAGGAAACGATTGATCCATCAGAATCGCTCGATCCAGACCCATCAAATGCTATTGCTTCTCCTACAACACCACTGTATGGAGCATTTATAGAAGCAGTTGGAGCTATATTCTCAAGAGGTACAGCGTTCAGAGAGTCCAGTGCAGCCTTTGCATCAATAAGACCATATCCATAGGCTGTGTCCCAGCCGTTTTTTCCAAGATCCATTGCAGTTGATTCAAGTGCAGTTCTAACTTCATCGTTGGAAGCACCCTGAGATATCAATAAAGCTGCAACACCTGAAACATGTGGTGTTGCCATGGAAGTACCCTGGAAGAAGTAGTAACTAAATACCTGGGTGCTTGGGTCAAAAGTGTTCTGAAGTATGCCGTCTCCATATTCATCGTTGTTCAGGTCCTGTCCTGTATTACCACCAGGTGCTACCACATCAAGTCCTGGTCCATAATTCGAATATGGTGCTAAGTTTCCATCATAACCGGTTGCTCCGACTGCAATACATTTATCGTAAGCAGCAGGGTAGCTAATGAAACGTGTTCCGTCATTACCTGCAGCAGCTACAATGGTAACACCCTTTTCGTCTGCATATTCAAGTGCATTGTCTAAGGCCACACCAGGGTAATACCTAGGTGGGTAACCAAGACTCATGCTTATAACATCTGCACCATTATCGGTTGCAAAGTATATTCCCTCCACCAACTGAGCAAGGTTTCCACTTCCGTCAGCACCAAGCACTTTTACGGGCATGATGGAGCAATCATATGCAACTCCTGCTACCCCAATTCCATTGTTGGTACTTTGTGCAATGGTTCCTGCAACGTGGGTTCCATGGGAGTGATCATCGCTTGGATCATTATCTCGATTTATGAAATCGTATCCAGAAACGAAGTTTGTGTCTTCGAGGTCAGGAGCATTTTGGGCAACTCCGGTATCAAGTATAGCTACGACAACACCATCGCCAGTGGTAATTTCCCATGCAGGTTCAACATTGATCCCATATGTACTGTGCAAATTCCACTGGTAGTGGTAATATGGATCATTCACAGCAAAAGCAGTCATGATAGCATTTGGGACAGCATATTCCACATTTGGATTCTTACTGTACATCTCTACCATCTTTTCAGCGTTCCTGTTCTCAGGAATCTTCAGCACCTTGAAACCGGCATACTGGCTTGTGTATTTTACTTTAGCCCCGTTTCTGGCATTTATGTTTGCGATCTTTTCCTCTGAAACACCGGGACTGAACTTGACAATAATCTCGTCATGTACGTATAGTTCATTATCTGGCATTTCTACGGTCAGTTCATCATAAATATCATATTGAGCATTGATCGATGGAGCGAATGCAGAGACGGGGATCACCATCCCTGTGATCAATAAACAAACGGTCAATACAGTAATTTTCCAACTGTTTAAACTCATTGTACTACCTCTTTTAAATACATACCACAAATTATTCCTGAATATTAATTATTAGGCTTTAATATAAAAATAAGTTTTTGTTGATTTCTAAAACGAATTAAAAATCTGATTATCATTATGGGGAAAAATGGCTCTTTTTTCTGGTTTAGTATGTTATTTTGAATATTAAGGTATTTGATTTATACTTATATATAAAGTCAATATTTCATTTTATACGAGTAGATGCATAATATCTATGCATAGATGGCTTTTTATAGCTACCAACTCCATTATTATTTACACTAAAAAAGTCACATTTTCAAAAGATCAAGATCTTTTACCGGAGGGTTATAACATGCCATCACTATACCTTGTGTCCTGTCGTATGTTCGAAGATGAGCTTGTAAATATATTCGAAGGAGAAGACGAAAAGACCCATTTGTTATTGGTCGAGAACGAAAATATTGAAGGAATTGAAAAGAAGCTGGATGAGGTTTCTTTGGACTACGAAAAAGTATCACTTGAAGATGTAGCTTCAAAGCTCGGTCCGCCGGATGATTTCGTGGTTGTCCTGCATCTTCTGGAGTTCGCGCTGGATGCTGATCCTGATCTTCTCAAGGATAAGGTGTACATGACCATCGAGGAAAATGGAGAACTATTTGACGGTGTGCTGGTATTTTACGGTCTTTGTGGCAATGTGCTTGGAACGATAGAATCTGATTTTCATCACCTCGGAATCCCGGTTCGGATCCTTAAAGATGCTGAAGGTAACATCGTGGACGATTGTATCTGTGCTGCATTCGGGAACAGGAGTGCTTATGTTGAAGCCATGTCCGGTGAAGAAAGAGGCACAGGCACATACTTCCTAACCCCCATGCAGGCTGCTAACTGGAAAGAAATGCTCGTTCTTGCAAAATTAACTCCTGATCCGGATAATGTCGAAATGACAAAAATGGTATTTGATTACTCTGGTTACAAACATGTCGGAAAAGTGGATACCGGCCTGTGCTATGAAAAGAAGTTCGATGAGACAGTTGATGAATTTGCATCCCGGTTCGATTTTGAAAAGAAGTTATTTGAAGGATCCACAAAAGTAGCAGATCAATGCTATCATTCCATCAAAAAAGAGATCATTGGCTGATATACTGCATGAAGTTCTTTTAAAAAATAGATGTTTATAGCTTCAGGAACTTTCATCCTATTATGAGTGCAGGCAACACCAGGGCAAATATCAAAATTGGAGCAAAAGTAGGGATCGTCTTAAAGAAAGATCAACGATCCGGCAAAATAACTCACGGAATTGTCAAGAGAATCCTAACGAAATCTTCTTCACATCCCCATGGAATAAAGGTTCAGCTGGAGGATGGTCAGGTTGGGAGAGTAAAAGAAATACTTTCATAAAGGCTATAACATATCCTGGTTATTATAAAAATCTATAAAAGCCGGGACGGCTGTGTCCGCAGGCTTTGACGGGTGATGGCAGATTTAAAGAATTTAGATCAATAATTTCCCCTGTTGCCAGTCATTGATGATCCTTACAGCAGCCCTTATCTCATCGATTTCGCCTTTTTTCTTAAGATAATTTAATTTCAACCCTATGAGCTCAAGGATTTCGTAAGCATTCTCGTTCCTGATCTCGATCTTATAGAACTCTTCAAGGGCATGCTTGTTCTTTTCACATGCATTCTCGATGATCTTCATGGCCACTCCCTCAAGATCATCCAGATGTGTGGCATCTTTTACTCCAAGAAGGCCCTGCCTGTACTCGTCATTCTCGTCAAAAGGTATGACTCCCGGAGTGTCAATAAAAACAATGCGTGAGCCAGCTTTTACAAGCTGTACCCCCTTAGTGTGTCCGGATATGGATGATGTGCTGGTCTTTCCTTTCCCCACCACTCCGTTGATCACCGAGGATTTTCCGGTGTTTGGATAACCAAGACATCCGATGAGGATCTCGCGTCCCTGTATGTCGGCAACTTCAAGGATCTTATGTCTCAGCATGGTGGTGCCATACCTTTCCTTGCTGGAAACGAAGACCGTAGGTGCGATCTTTGAAAGGCGGGATTTGGATTTCTCAAGCGTTTCCTTTGAGACAAGGTCGCATTTGCTGAGCACTATTATCAATGGTTTGCGTGAACGTTTGACATTGCGCTCTACCTCACTGTTCCGTGTCTCATCCGGGAAGCGGGCGTCCACTACTTCGAGAAGGACATCGGCCTTTTTTATTACATCCTGTACCATCAACTTGTAGTTTGCCATCAACTCTTCTTACAACAAAGCCCTATAAGGATTTGTTGAGAGGTCTGTATTCTTCCATCCTATGATGCTCTTACAAAGCACCATCGATGATCGAATCCAGCCCTTCTCTCTCATCTGTATACAGCATCAGTTCGCTCCATCTCTTTTGCAGCTGGCAAAGATGGCCGAAGGGTTCAAGGTCGGGTATCGCATCGTCGAGTGAAAGCTCGATGTTCCTGAGGGCTTCCTTGCTTCCAACCGCATCGCCCTTACCAAGATACTCTTCAGAGAGGAGCCTGCAAGCATTTGCTATCTTTTCCTCAAGATCATCACCAAGGAAATTTCCGGGATAACAACCCATATCTTCTACAGATAATATTGTCATCCCATCGGTCTTTTTCTGGCTCATTAGCTTCGCCCGCTCATAGACGAACCTGTAAATGTCTTCTCGCACCCGCTTCCATGTCGGGTGGGACTTAGCAGGGGGGATGTGCTTGATGGCAAGTTCGTTATCCAGGAAGAATGAATGGCCGAACATCCTGGCATTCATAAGATAATCAATATCTTCCCCTCGCGGTACCATGGGGTCGAATGGGACTTCCATGAACAGGTCCCGGTGGATGACCATATTTCCTCCAAATACGAAAGGAGTTTCCTTAAGCCGTGGGGATGTGCCTATTACCTGTTCAAAACCTTCATTCATACAGGCATTCTTGTTCCAGTATCTGGTCCAGGGGCTGTCAGGAGCACCAACAAGGTAATCTCCGTCTGGCTGGAGGTAGTAACCGGCGATGGCATTGATAAGCTTCCCATCATGATGGTTTCCGATGAATTCCTTTGCCTTGGATATGAATTGCGGGTCTTCAAAGACCTCATCGTCATCGATCAGAAGCGCAACATCTGAGTTCATGATATGCGGGATGAAAAGGCACATGTTCCTGATGTTGGAATAACCTGTTAGCGAGAGGAGGTCACAGTATTCGGTCATACCACCGTTCTTCAGTTCCTCATGCAGTTTTTCCAGATGGGAAGGGCCGAACATATGGACTTTGATATTACCATTTGAAGAGGACCTGATGATCTCTCTTACCTTCTGCTCCACTTGGTCGGTGATCTCTGCATTATTCGGAGCGACAAGTATGACCAGCTCGAAGTCCGTGTCTTCAAGTATTGCTGTACTTTCGATGGCGCGTCCAAGTGTTCCATCAGAATCCAGCGGAGTGGCATGATCATATACAGAATCACCTTCAAGCCATCCCACATTGCTTTCTCTTCCCCAGTAACTGGGAATAACCATTGTTAGTTTCAAATATCCATCTCCCCGATATCCACTTAGCGTGAACATTATTTCCAGTTGCTATAATTTATAGGTCGATATGATATAATTACTTTCATTTTTACTCTGGAGATATTCATTCACTGTCAGTATTTTTGTTATAGTGGCAAGCACTAGAAATTAATCTAAAGAACAGCATATGGAACTATAATGCTAATGACGGACATCATTATCTAACAACCGTTCTCAATAGCAATATCGAAGTGAGCGATATGTCAGGAAGACTGCCGGATCCGGATGACTCCGGTATCATGAGATGGATGAGGTTGGAGGTGGGCAAGATCAACAAGGAGATCGTTGCTGAGAGAAAAACCCTTTCTCAGTTGCTTAAGGAGGAGATACCATCCTCAAAGACAAAGGGTGGTAATGAGCATTTATTTGATAAAAAAGTACTAACTCTTCTTGAAGAGCAACTACCAGCAGAGCTTCATGGAAAGCTTCGCCTCCCTATTCTTTTCTTTCTCGACAACCGTGTGACAGACAGTAGTTTTCTTAATGATGAGACTGCTGCCAGATCCCTGCAGATCCTGGGGGAACTAAGCAAGTTCCGCAGTTTTAGTAAAGGAAGGCTCTGGGTTGGTAAGAGCATTGCCTATTCTATCATGCGAAAGTATCCCATTGTAGTGCAGATCGTAATGGGATGAATTCAGTAATGCAATGACCTTAAGGAATAAAAGCCCATAAATACACCAGGTATGTAATGCTTATATAGGATACATCGAATTAACGTTCAGAAAATAAACTTATCAATATCATCGATTCCCTGGATCAACTCGATAACGAACCAATACAACCAGCGGATCAAAACAAGAGTCCTGATAATATGAAACTCTACAGCACTAATCTCAACGCAGAAGAAGTAAATTTTGAAACTGCACTCATCACAGGTCTTGCTCCCGACAAAGGCCTTTACATGCCAAAGACTCTTCCACATTTCTCTGAAGAGGATCTCGTAGCCTTAAAGGACGAAGAGTATCCTGAGATCGCTTTCCAGCTGCTTAAAAAGATACTTGAGGGCGAGATCGATGAGGAATCTCTCAAAGCGATAACCTATGATGCTTATGACTATGAAGTACCACTGGAAGAGGTAAATGAGAACACATACATAATGAGGCTTGACCGGGGTCCAACTGCATCCTTCAAGGACTTTGCAGCCCGTATGATGGCAAGGCTCATGCAGTTCTATCTCAAGAAGGAGAACAAGGAGCTGACCATACTTACAGCAACTTCCGGAGATACAGGAAGTGCAGTTGCTCATGCATTCTATGGTCTTGACAACATCAAGGTCATCGTACTGTTCCCTGAAACAGAGGTCTCAGACCGCCAGAGAAAGCAGATGACTACCCTTAACAAGAACATTTCTGCACTGGCAATAGACGGAAAGTTCGATGACTGCCAGGCAATGGTCAAGCAGGCGTTTGCAGACAGTGAGCTCAAACACCTGAACCTTTCATCAGCAAATTCCATTAACATAGGCCGTCTGGTTCCACAGACACTCTATTACTTCTATTCCTACCTGAAGCTGAGGAATTACCCTGAGGAGATCATATTCTCCATACCATCAGGCAACTTCGGTAACATGATGGGCTGTGTGCTGGCAAAGAACATGGGCGTGCCTATCAAAAAGATAATCGCTTCTGTTAACGAGAACGATGAGGTCCCGGGTTTCCTTAATTCCGGCGAATATGAAAAGATCGTTCCTTCAAAGAACTGCATCTCAAACGCAATGAACGTTGGTCACCCAAGCAACCTTGCCAGGCTCATCGCGATCTATGGCGGGGAAATGGATGAGCAGGGCAATATCAACAAGCTTCCTGACATGGACAGATTGAACGGTGATATCTATTCAACGTCTGTTACCGACGAAGAAACCAAAGCAGTGGTCAAAGAGTTCTTCGAGGAGCACAACATCTGTATTGAGCCTCATGGTGCTGTTGGCATTAAGGGCCTGATGGATTATCGTGCAAGCACCAATGACAACACGCTTGCAGTGACACTGGAAACTGCTCATCCTGCAAAGTTCCCTGCAGAAGTAATGTCTGCTATCGGAATTGAGCCAGAACCTCCTCAGAGTCTGAAAGAGATCGAGGGAAGAGAGGAACACATGGAATTCCTGGATACGGATTATGAGAAGTTCAAGAGTTATTTGAAGGAAAGGCTTGAGTGAAGCCTTTTTTTTAATTAATTTTCTATTTTATTTCTTAAACTAATTTTTAATAAATATCTGAGCTTTTTCACTTCCGTTTCATCAACAAATAAACAGCCAGTATTCCTATAATTGCTAAATAAGGAACTAAACCTGGGGTATCCTCACTATCACTTTCCTCCTCGATAGGAGCTTCAGCAATCCTGTTAATAGTCTCCTGTGAAAGGAACGATCCACCGGCACCGAGTATCACTCCGTCATTTTCACCAACGAATATCTCAGTGTTCTCATGGCAGAATTCACAATCCTTTGCTTCGGTGGTGGTTGTGTGAGGGACCCATTCAGCAAATGCCGTATGTGTAGAATTGTTGTAGGATGCGGTCATGTTGATGAATGGTTTGATGGTTCCTTCAACTGATCTTGCAAGGTGGAACTTGCTAACATCTATCCTATCCAGCTGACCTGTTTCAAGATGGCAGTTCTCACATGTGATGACCCAGCCGGAATGGCAGGCTGAGCAGTCGAGTTTGCCTTCATGTATGCTGTGTGCAGGACTATCAGGGTAATATTGTGTAACGGCCATGCCATTAACCTCCTTTTCAGGGTCCGTGTGGCATTCCGCACAGGTCACTTTCACAGCTTCCATCTGTGACTCGTATGCAACCCCATCACCATGGACCTCTTCTGCTGTATGGCAATCGGTGCATTCCAGTTCCTTTTCATAGTGGACATCCGGATTGGGAGCTACATCCTTGTGTGCAGGTAATTCTCCCTGGAAATATGAGGTCTGCTTCTTGAAGTGACACTGGTCACAGGTTTCTATAGTAATGTCGCCACCATGTCCTCCTTCGACTGTGTGACATGATGTACAGGAGGATGCATGGCAAGCAGAACAGCCTCTTTCCTCATAGAAGGTGTGCATGTCAATTCCAAATTCGCCTGCTGCACCTTTCTCATATTCTCCTTTCATACCGCTGCCGGTGTAGTGGAGTGAAGAAGAAAAATTGGTGATAATGTCTGCATGACAGGGCTGACAACTTTCAAAGCCAGATTCCGTTCCTGTTTCCTCGACAGCAAAAGCAACATTTACTGCCATGATGCATAAGACCGAGACCATTACAAGAACGATAGCTACTGTACAATGTTTGGATAATGTCTTTCCGGAAATATTGGTGAATATTCTGCTTAGTTGAAACCCCTGGCTCATTAGCACTCCCCCTGCCAATATTAAATATGTATTGTGATACATTTAATCTTGCTGTGATACGTAATCCATCCTTGAATTAATACCTCATTTAATAGTCTTTCATTTTCCGCTTCAGTCTATACTTATTTTGTAAGAACACGTAAGACTCTTATCTGATATAGGGTATATGACCGCCAATGTGGATCGATGGATTATATGCAGCATTTGAATATCTCATCAAGGTGATCCCGCCGATCGTTATCGGAACTCTGATAATGGATATCATGGTGGAGATGGGCTGGGTGAACAAGCTGGGCTTTATAGCATCCCCTCTCATGCGTTTTGGTCACCTGAGGGAAGAGATCGGCCTGAGCTTTCTCACATCCTTTGGTTCTTCAGCTGCTGGAAACTCAATGATCGCAAAACTGCATGATGATAATCACATCGATAGAAA
This sequence comes from Methanococcoides methylutens, assembly GCF_000765475.1. Lineage (NCBI taxonomy): Archaea > Methanobacteriati > Methanobacteriota > Methanomicrobia > Methanosarcinales > Methanosarcinaceae > Methanococcoides > Methanococcoides methylutens. Next base: position 35,634 of record NZ_JRHO01000002.1, on the reverse strand, counting down.
AGAGACCATCATAGCGACAATGGTAAATTCCTTCCCTTCAGGCATCGTACTCTCAAGAGATCTTCTGCCCGTGATGGTCATATTGCTTGGTACCACCGGCCTCATCTATCTGGGGATAGTGGTGCTCATAGGATTCCTGAAAACACTACTGGCACTAATAGCTGCACGTATTCTTCTAACACCCCGGCCTTCGGGAAATATCCACCGCAATACAGAAAAGATCAGTTTCCGGGAAGCTTCTGTGAAGTCCTTGAAAAGGTCTCGTAGATCTCTGACAAGGATCGTCCTGACCATGACCATTGTATCGATCGTAGTATTCCAGCTGATGGATACAGGTCTTTTTGACTGGGCAGCATCTATAATGAAAAATTCATTCATGATCCGATATGTGCCTGCTGAAGGCCTTCCCATAATCGCTGGCTGGTTTGCCAGCAATATTGCTGCATTTACCATAGCAGGAAATCTTTTGGATACCGGGATGCTTTCTTCCAAAGATGTGATCCTTGCACTTCTCATCGGAAGAATACTGGCAGGTGTTGCAAGGATAAGGACCATGCTGCCTTATTATGTGGGGATATTCAGTCCGAATCTGGGTGTGAGGATAATGGTCGTATCGCTGGTCATGCAGAATGGCATCATGCTAGGAATAGTGGGTTTCATCTTTGTGTTATTCTAATGGAAACAACCTATCCCGACAACACAAAAATAAGATATACAAATAAAAGTGAAATCTAAAAATAAATATGAAACAGAAATGAACCCTGATCAAACGATAAGTTTGTTAAGGTTCACATTTCCATTTGTTGTCTTTATACTTATTTTACTTCCACCTTCACCAAGGATCCCTTCTACATGAGTTGATTCCAGCTTTGTTACTACCAATTCCACTTCATTCATTGAAATCTGGCCATTGGTTGTTTCCACTTCTATCTCAGCATCCAAAGACGGATCGATATGGATTATGACCGCTCCATTAGTGCATCTGATGTCGAGATCGTTTTTAATGTCAAGTATCTGGGCTTCTATTTTTCCATTAGTGGTCTTCAGGTCGTTGATACCTGTTGTTCTTTGTATGTCCAGTGCACCATTGCTTGATCTTGCAGTTATGTAACCTTCGACGTTGGTTATAGTCACAGCTCCATTAGTGGTTATGGCTGTAGTATTTCCCTTTGTGTCTGAGATCACTATGTTTCCATTGGTTGTTTCTATAATATCAACTGTAACATTTTCCGGAACTTTGATCTTCATATCAACTGAGACTCTGACATTTTCAATAGGGGGATATTTTGTTTCCACTTTTAACACATCATCGATCTCATTGACAATAATATGGACTTTTTCAAGTTCATCTTCGCCATAATTTGTTCTTTTGATAGCTTCCAATTCGACTTTATCGCCATCCCAGCTATCGATCTCGATCTGTCCGTTTATGTTGTTAACGGCTAAGGTTGTGTTATTATCTGCTTCATAATCTCCGCTGAAATATTCAATTTTTTCAGCTCCAAAGTCCGGTCCGTAGGTCGTGCAGCCTGAAACAGCAGCTACGATCAATGTTGAAAATAATAGGAATGTGATCTGGTATTTGTTCATTGCAGAAGCCCCCAATAAGAATTGGGGACAGTTAATAATAAATCTATCTGTTGAATACTCTCTACAAATTCGTTACCTATTATTAAACACTCCACAAATCAGCTAAATCTTCAAAATAGCAGTGTCTCGTATCCTTTCAGAAATTATTTCCATCATTTATCAAGTCGAATTTTCTTTGTCCAAATTCTGCAATCCATTCTTCATTTAGCATTTTAGTCTCATCGGTCGATGAATTATAAATTGTTAGAACATTTCCAGTTTCAAAATAATTAATATCCACAACTGTTCCTGAAAAGCTACGACTGGCTGTATTAAACTATTTCGATGTACTTACATTTTCACCAATTTTAAATACATAATCATTTTCGACTTTAAAGTTATCAGATATATTATTTTTATTTCCAAAAGACAGTTTTGTGTTATTTTCAAATGACATTTCTATATTATTTATCCCTAAAGTATATCCTAAAATAAACATAGAATTCAATACAAGAAACAACAACAAAATGTTTTTTAGTTTCATTTCATCCCCTCAATTTCTTTCAATTTTTTCAATATACGATTTACACATTTTCCTATTAAAGTTCTTTACTTCATAAGGAAATATGTGCGTTGATAACCCAATTCACCGCTGAAATCTCTGGCACCTCACGATATAGCTGCCATAAGTCCAAAGAAAACCATCAGAAATTCAGCAGGTACTACACATTTATTCTCTTAGAATAAATATATTATTGAAGTAATTTGGATTTATACTTTCCGCTTTCTGTATGATATATTTTTAAAAGCGAAATCATTTAATTACTATATGGTCACGAATTTCGAGAAGATGATTTCTACAGAGCCAAAATATCAGAAATTTTCATCTAAGCTCAAGCCGAGATGAACACAATAGCAATAAGTGCAGCAGCTACACCAATCCATTGCTTTAGGGAAAGTTTTTCCTTGAGTATCAGCCATGCAAGTAAGACTGTTCCTGCAGGGTAAAGTGAAGATATAATGGATGCTATGTCGAGCCTACCTGCCTGGGAAGCCAGTGCAAAAAAGGTGTTTCCTCCTGTATCAAAAACTCCTGCAATGATTATTATCGGAAGGACATTTTTTGGTGGTAAGTAGACCTGTTTGCTTAATGCGATAAATACGATCAATGTTATCACGGCTGCGATCCTTGCAGCGGTAAGGGGCCAGAGTACAGCCGTATCACTAACTTTGTCAATTGATATGAAGAATAGTCCGAATCCGGTTCCGGCGATCAATGGAAGTATAAGGTCTGTGCGTTCGATCTTGCTGCTCTCATCTCCTCCGCCGGCAATGAGCCAGACTGCTACAAGTGCAAAAACAAACCCGACCAGTTGATGAACAGCAGGCAATCCTTCATAGAATGTACCATAGATGGCTGGTACGGTAGCAGCTACAACCGCGGAAATTGGTGCAACAAATCCCATTCTTCCCTGTGAAAGACCACGATAAAGTGCCAGAAGTCCGATGCTGATGAAAACTCCGGCAACAGCTCCCCATATCATACCGCCAAGAGGTGGCATTTCTTCTGCCATCAGATGGGCTGAAGCTGCAAGAAGGAATACTCCGACTGCCTGAGTTATCAGGACAACACTATAGACATTCGCACGTTTAGAGGCGAACCCGCCGCTGAAATCTCCGGCACCCCAGGATATGGCTGCCATAAGTCCAAAGAAAACCACAAGGAATTCAGCAGGTATCATGTATTTTGTCCTCTGGAATAACTATAATGTTGAAGCTATTTGGGTTTATGCCTCTTATTTTTATTTTTTGAGAATATTGTATTTATCGAATTATGACTAATATCTATATGGGGATTATAACTTGGATTTTACAATTTAGGGCTTTCTATGATCCATATCCAGAAGAAATACAGGGTTGATGCAGAAGAGGTCAATGAAGGTAATGTATGCAGGATCGAGATAACTCTGATAATGTAAAAAAAGTCTGTTGTGGGCACAAGGAAAAGAAAAGAAAAGAAAAGAAAATTATGAATATTTGATGGGTTAGTGAACCAAAGGATATGCAGTTGTCAAATGCAAAGGAATATTCGATCGAGAATAGAATTCTTAGTGTATTTATCGAGATATGATCTGCAAATTGCTTTATGTGACATGCTCCAAATATTTATATATATTGACTTTTAATGTTATAGCGGGTGGCATTTGTAGTTTTCAAATGCGTTTTAACTTTAACAACTGTAGTGGTTTATAAAAATCCCTTCATATTTTGGATTTCAATATTTATTGATTTCTACAATAAAATGTATATTTTATGACCCCTACCTTTGACCAAGGAGTATTCACTATAATGAGTGAAGAATGGAAAGATCAAATAAACAACCAAATCAATACCTTAGAAAAGCTCGAAGAAATAATAAATTTAACAGATTCTGAAAAAGAAGCCATCAATACCCTTGATACACGCTGGGGTACCACACCTTATTTTGCTTCTCTTATGGACAAAGATGATCCCGAATGTCCTATCAGAAAACAAGTGATCCCTTCTCTTGAAGAAAAACATAATAAGTATGGGATGCACGATTATCTTGTCTGGAAGGAAAACAGGGCCACCGATGAAGTGCGCCCTGACAGTATAGCCAGACAATATAAGGACAGGATCGCTTTTACAGTATTCAAGAAATGTGGGATCTATTGTCGTCATTGTTTCAGGAAAGAACTAGTTGTTGACCACGATCTGGAACTTGATTTCAATATCGATGAAGGTCTTGAATGGATCAGTCAGCATGAAGAGATCCGGGATGTCCTGATAACTGGTGGAGATCCGCTTTTGTTATCCGATGATAAGATCGAATACATTATCGCAAGTCTCCGTGCAATTCCACACATTGAAATGATACGTATTGGGTCACGTTTGCCTATTGTCCTGCCACAAAGGATCACTGAAGACCTGAAAAGGATACTTGGCGGTTATCATGATGTGCCTATCTGGCTGAACACTCAGTGTAATCATCCCAAAGAGATTACCGAGAAAACAAAACGTGCGGTATATGACCTCGTTTCATCAGGTGTTAATGTAGGAAACCAGGCAGTTCTCCTTAAAGGTATCAATGATGATGTGAAGGCCATACGTGAACTTCATCAGAAATTGCTTACTGCAAGGATAAGGCCATACTATCTGTTCTATTGTGAACCTGCACCAGGTATAGATCATTTTCGTACACCTGTTGAAAAGGGAGCTGAACTTATACGTGACGGACTCAGAGGCCATACTACAGGACTTGCTCAGCCAATGTATGTCATAGCTACAAATATTGGTAAGATTCCGTTGATGCCTGATTATTACATCATGGACAAAACTGATGAGAAGTATATCCTGAAAAATCATCGCGGTGAACTGACAGAGTTCCCGAACATCCCTGAGTGATCTGAGTATCTAACTATAAAACATAAAATGCCAGCTCTGCTGGCATCAATATGTTGAAGATGACATTCTTTGCGATTTTTCAATTGAAAGGTATCGACCTTCTACATTGTAATGTGTTTCTTATCCCAGTATATCAGAAGGTACTTTGTAATGCGGATCTTCCCAGTGATTGACATCAATTATGGCAGATGCATTATCCAGCAGTACCAGACAATCTTCGCTTAAGTGTCGAAGATGGACCTTTTTACCAACCTTTGCATAGCGTTCAGTTATCTTATTCAACGCTTCGATGGCAGAATGGTCAGCAACTCTTGATTCTTTGAGATCGATTATTATCTCGTCAGGGTCATTTAATACATCGAATTTATTTTGGAATTCAGTAACTGAACCAAAGAATAACGGGCCAAAAAATTCGTAATGTTTGATCCCGTTATCATCAATTATTTCCCTTGCACGGACAAGTTTTGCATTTTCCCATGCAAAAGCCAGTGCAGAAATAACGACACCTGCGATCACAGCTACTGCAAGGTTGTGGTAAATGACGGTTATGCCTGCAACGACCACCATAACAAGTACGTCTGTAATGGGTACTTTTCTGAATATCTTTAATGATGCCCATTCGAATGTTCCGATGGCAACCACGAACATCACACCAACCAATGCTGCCATTGGTATCTTTTCGATAAGAGGGGCACCTACTAGTACAATAAGTAATAGGCCCACAGCTGCAACGATCCCTGAGGTTCTGTTTCTGGCACCTGAGTTTATGTTGATGAGACTCTGTCCTATCATGGCACATCCGCCCATGCCTCCAAAGAGTCCGCAAACAAAGTTGGCAATACCCTGTGCAACACTTTCTTTATTTGCCCTGCTTCTTGTTTCTGTCATTTCATCGATCACTGTCAGTGTCAACAGACTTTCGATCAATCCGACCAATGCCATGACGAGTGAATACGGGAAAACAATTTTCAGTGTTTCCAGATTTAGTGGAACCTGTGGTATGTGGAATTCAGGAAAACCGCCTGCAATTGATGCAATATCACCAACTGTTCTTGTCTGGACCTGGAAATAGATGACAATAGCTGAAACAACTATAATTGCAGTTAGTGAAGCAGGAACTGCTTTTGTTAATTTTGGCATTATATAGATAATACCCATGGTCAATCCCACTAAACCTAACATGACCAGAAGTGTCTGTCCTCCCAGCCAATGTTCGATCCCATTAATATCAGTAAATTTGAACTGGGAAAGCTGGGCCATGAAGATCACGATTGCCAGCCCATTTACAAAGCCGAACATTACTGCATGTGGTACAAGCCGAATAAATTTACCCAACTTAAAAAATCCAATGGTCATTTGAATAATACCCATCAGAATTACAGCAGCGAAAAGATACTCAACTCCGTGCCTGATCACCAGGGCTACAACTACAACTGCGATTGCACCCGTAGCACCTGATATCATTCCCGGTCTGCCACCGATAATTGCGGTTATTAATCCAATGATGAATGCAGAATAGAGTCCAACCAATGGACTTACATTTGCTATTATTGAGAAGGCTACAGCTTCAGGCACAAGTGCCAGTGAAACTGTCATCCCGGATAATACCTCATTTTTGAAATTCAATTGATCGTTCTTTAGTTGTTCTATAAATGCCATATTTATACCAAATTTTAAAGATTGCTATGCACCCGTAAGTTATGCCAACGGTTGAAACTGAAAAGTGCCAAAATAAATTTTGGAACTTAATGATAATGTAATTCCAGATCGAGGAATCTGGTGATTACTTATCTGGATAGGGAATGTTGTGAATTATCAAAGGAAAAAACAAGCAGGCCTCTAATAATAGCATCACAAAGAACTATTATCGGTTCCGGGCCAGAAGTTATTGCAAAGGCAATTGGAAGTGCTACAATTGCTAGAATAAAACCTGTTTTTAGATCATTCAGGAATGATCTATGATATATTTCTCGAATTCCATTATTTCGATCCTTTTAGAGATCTCCTGTTAAAGTTATCAGGGTTCGTAAAACATACTTTCAGTATATAAATGTAATCATTCTTTGGAAATTAAAAAAAGAGTGGGTCAATCTGAATTACCCGACTTAATAAAAGTCCCATTCCTGTATTCTTCAAAAGCCACCTTCAATTCTTCCTGCGTGTTCATCACGATCGGACCATACCAGGCAACCGGCTCATTGATGGGCTTACCCGAAATAAGCAGGAATCTCAATCCTTTATTTCCCGCCGTTGCTACTATTTCATCACCATCATCGAACATAACCAGATTCTCAGGTCCGATCGTTGATGATTCATTGAGATCAAAATATTTTGAACCCTCCACTTCGAAGGAATATGGTTCCTGATCTTTTCCAAAAGAGCCTTCACCTTCGAGAACATAGGCAAATACAGTATATCCGGTCTTTGTCGGATGTGAAAATGATGTTTCAGGAGGAATTGTAATATCCAGATATTCCGGATCGGTTACAATGTCCTGTACGGGACCCTTTGTACCATTAACTTCACCGCAAATGACCTTGATCCGGATACCATTATTCATTGGCACTTCCGGTATCTGCTCGCTCTTAACTTCCTGATATCGTGGTTCCATCATTTTATGGGATGCCGGTAGATTGGCCCAAAGCTGGAATCCCCAGAGAGTTGTTCCTTCCTGACTCTTTGGCATTTCCTGATGAACGATCCCGCTTCCGGCGGTCATCCATTGAACATCCCCTGACTCAATGACCCCCTTGTTCCCCATGCTGTCTCCGTGTTCAACTTCTCCGGACAACATATAGGTTATTGTCTCAATCCCTCTGTGAGGATGCCAGGGGAAACCCATAATGTATTCTTTCGGATCATCCGAATGAAAATCGTCAAGCAGTAGAAAAGGGTCCAGTTGCGGTACATGATTGAATCCAAAGGCTCTTTTCAGGTGAACTCCTGCTCCTTCAATGGTCGGCATGCTTTTCATTATCTTTTTGATGGATCTTGTAACTCCCATGATAATTCCCCATAATGTATGCTTGGCTGATGTTATATGAGAGTTTTCTATGTCTGTTTCCATTATTATTTTCCATTCAACAGATGAAAAGCTTATAACCTTCAGCGACCAACATTGAATGGATATATTTTTTGGGAGCTGAGGTGACTTAATGACTGTGATATCAATTGAACCAGAATTGTGTACGAATTGTGAGATATGCGTAGAAATCTGTCCGATGTCTATAATCCTTCCTTCAAAGGAAGGCGAAACCCCTTACTCACCTGAAGATGCTGCTGAATATTGTGCAAAATGTGGGCATTGCGAGGTATTCTGTCCTGAAGGTGCTATCTCTACTTTGTTTGATTCAACTTACTATCAGCTTCAGGATGATGAATTTCCTACCATACCCCCTTCAGAGCTAGGCAAATACATGGTAATGCGCCGCTCTATCAGGAGCTACAAGGACGAATCCGTCGACAAGGACACAATAGAGAAAATACTTGATATTTCCCGCTATGCTCCTTCCGGAATGAACAAGCAGCCTGTACACTGGACCATCGTTCATGATCCTGAGGATGTGAAAAAGATCGCCGGTTTGAGCATCGACTGGATGCGTGAGGTTGTTGCAAGTGAAGAAGATCATCCTCTCAAACCACTAATGCCGGGTCTGATCTCTGCCTATGAAATGGGCGTGGATCCTATATGCAGGGGAGCCCCTCATCTGGTAATAGCACATACACCAGCTGAGAGCCCGACCGGTTACACTGACAGTATCATAGCACTTTCGTGGTTCGAACTTGCAGCACAAGTCTTTGAGGTCGGAACATGCTGGGCAGGATTCCTTGCCATTGCAGCTGCATCTTACAAACCACTGATTGATGAACTGGAACTTCCTCAAGGGAATGCGATCCAGTATTGCATGATGTTTGGACACCCTGAACACAAGGTGAAGGGAATTCCGGGAAGGGAGCCTCCAAGAGTGACGTGGAAATAAAAAAGATAGTTCCTTATAGATCGATCTCTGGAGAAGGCAGCTCTTTAAGTTTAGAGCTTGCCTTTCTCCAGACATATGGTACAACATTTCTAATAATCAACTTCTGTTATCTGAATGGTGGAGGTACTAAGCTTTTAATGTTCATGGAGGCTAGAAATATGGTTGTGATTATAAGAAAATTATGGCGAATTCTGAAGCAATCTCGAAAGGGACAATTTTTTAATTGATACTATCCCTAATTCCGATGTATGAGAGCTTATAATATTCTTCTTGTAATTACACTCGTGCTGATGGCTATTCTTGGTGCTGGATGCACGGACACCAATCCCGAACCTTCTCAGAATCAATCGGAAGCATCGTTGACCGGCACATTGTCTCCAGACCTCAGTTCCACTGCATCTCCAGAGGAACTCATTGCATTCGTCGAGAATGCTTACGAATATGCGAACGTTCAAGGACAGGAAGCCGCCCTTCGCGAATTCAACAACCAGACTGGTCAGTTCGTTGACGGCGAACTCTACATCTTTGCCTACGATATAGATGGCACCACACTGGCTCTTCCATTCCAGCCTGAGATAATCGGGACGGACCGATGGAACATCACAGATGCGAACGGTACAGCATATATCCAGGAAATGGCAGCCACCGCACAGTCCAACGGGAGTCTCTTCCGGTATCTCTATGTAGACCCTGCAGATAACTTCACGGTCAAACAAAAACTCAGTTACGTTATGATGGTGGACGATGAGTGGTTCCTCGGAGCTGGTATATACGATTCGCAGGCTGTGTGAGGACACCCCCAGATCCTCATGGTATGAGGGAGTTTAAAATTCTTGTAGGGGATAGATAGAATGGGATTAGATGGAGAGAAAGTAAAGTAATGTAAAGTAAGGCATTCCGAGATCGCGGACTTCACCGACCAAAATAGTACGTTATCCGCGACAAATTTTTATTTTTATAGTTTATCTAAAAATGTTATATGTATTTGTATGGAAAATTCTATCTTTTCAAAATCCATCGAAACCGGATCTTATATTTAACGCAGTTATTCTTTAGTAGTCTGTGAATGCTAAAATGATGGATGTAATATGATCCTATTACCCCTCTTTCTCCAGATAATATTCATCTCTTGAATCAACGAACGCCTTCAAATTATTAAGTGAGGTATGCGGAGCTAATCCACATCCGGGTGCAAGTATATCGATACCATCGTCAATACATGCTTTTGCCTCTTCCTTTAGCTTTTCCGGAGGCATTCCAAGAAGCGTATGTACAGGTGATATATTTCCTATCAGGCAGGCTTTGTTCCCGATGATGCTCTTTGCATATCCGACATCGACCTTTTCCTCGATACTTATGCCGTCAAAGCCGGAAGTTGACAGAGGCTCGAGGATATCGGAAGCATCTCCGCAAATGTGTGCAATTGTCTTCCCGTGCACTTTCTGATTGAGTCTCTTATACTCGTCCAATATCATCGTTTCGAAGAACTCAGGCGGTATCAGGTCAGGTCCGGCTTCGGAATCGGGAAGGCAGATCACATCAGCCCCATGTTCTAAAAGAGCATTGGAATATTCTATACATATATCAGTGCCGATCGTGAGCAGTTCCTTTATGGTGTCGGGTTTTGAAATAAACCACATGAGGTAGTTCCTTGCACCAACCAGTGACATTGCAAGTGCTGCCGGTCCGAGCATCCCTGCAACTATCGGGATGTCATCACTAACTCGTTCTTTAACGATATCTGTTGTTTTCAGGAGAGTTGCTACCCTTTCACATTCAAGGAGATTCTCAGGGATGTCCAGATCGTTCACATCTTTCGATTTTTTACAGGGGAAATCAACGATCGATGGCTGTGTATCATAAGTTCCTTCGATTATCTTGCATCCAAGTGTCTGTGGAATGTCCGTCCCATCAAAAGGATAGCGTACTGCTTCAAGTCCTGCGACCTCATGTCCTGCAATTGCAAGGGTTGCCATTTTCTCTGCATCAAAATGTGCTTCCGGCCATTTTGCACCTGTGATCTCCATAAGTTGAATAGTGCCTGTCTGGGTAACTGAACAGACCGGAACTTTGTCTACATCTTTGCATTCTAAAGCTCGCATGAACCTTTCTTTTGGTGTTAGATCTGTCAATTTAAACCCTCTATTTTTGTTAGTGATGCTCAGTTTTACGAATTATTTATCCTTGAATGAATGTATGTTTTAAATAGGGCTTATTTTAATGTTCTGTTTTTTGTTACTTTAACGTCTTTTATTTCAATCTTAGTTGAAAACTCTCCCCCGCGTCAGAAAAAATTCTCTTATATACTTTAAAACCGATCATCTATTGAGCACAATGAAATTCGATCGAATACCAATTGGCAAATTCTCCTTAATGACACACTTAACCCAAAAAGCTCTCAGGCTATACGACCAGAAAGGGCTTCTTGTCCCCGAAGCAAAAGATGCTTTCTCGGGCTACCGATGCTACAGTTATCCTCAAATCGAGAGGGGGGTTAAGATCCGGATACTCTCATGGATGGGATTCGGTCTGGATGAAATATCCTCTTTGTTAGAGGCAGAAAATCAAAGGGATGGTGAATTCATTGGTGGGATGATGCAAAAAAGATATACTGAAACCCAGCTGGAGATAAGGAGACTCCAAAAAATACAGAATCTTTTGCTCAATCAGACAGATACACTGGAGTTGATCAGCATGTCAGTATCAGAACCAATTACAAAAGAAATACCAAAGATGCGTGTACTTAGTATGCGTGAAACAGGAAGTTATGAAGTAACGATCGGAAAACTGATCGGTGAATTATTTGGGTTTGTTGAAAATTCAAGTGGTACAGGTAAGACCATTAAGTTGACTGGTCCGGCAATGTTCCTTTGTCACGATAAAGAATATAAGGAAAACGATGCGGATATAGAAGTTTCACTGCCGATCTCAGGAAATCTTGGCTTGGAAACACCCTCTATTACCCTTAAGACACTTCCTGCTATCAAAGCAGTATCTGTGATCCATAAAGGACCATATCAGGAAGTAGATGTTGCGTATTCCCGTATTTTCGAATATATGGCTGAAAATGGGATGGAACAGGCAGGTCCTTCAAGAGCTCTTTATCTTAATGATCCGAATGATGTTTCAGAGGAAGAATTATTGACAGAAGTACAGGTCCCTATAAGATAAGATAAGATAAGATAAGATGAGATCTCACTAAAATAAAGTGGCAGAATAAAATAGGATGGATGGAATTTCCATCCATTTTTATCCAAAATACTCAGTTTTCAGGCGATCATTTTAAGCTTCTACTGTAATCTCTCCTTCCATATATGGATGGAAAGTGCATATATAACCAAAAATTCCTTCTTCTTCGAAAGTAAAGCTGAAACTTTCACCTTTTGAAAGACTTCCTGAATCGAAGCCTTCATCACTTGAGGTGGCTGTGTGTGCTGCTGAATCCATATTGATCCATGTGACAGTGTCACCAACTGATATCTGAAGTGTGGCAGGTTTGAACTCAAAGTCCTCGATCAGAACCTCATGGTCCTTTGACAGAGTTTCATCGATATCATCGGCTACTTTTACCTCATCTTCAGCATCCTCGACAATGTTTTCTTCTGTTGTGGCTTTATCCGTATCTTCAGGTGTGGTTATATCTGTTTCCTGTACAGGTTGTTCACTATCCTGTACACATCCTGCCATTAATATTGTCGTCAATAGGACGATAAATAGAATTAATGCTCTCATCATAAGTCCCCCTTGATTATTTCTAAATTAACTAAATTTAGGTTAACATCAATAATATGCATTTTCCCAACGAAAGTCTTGCGAAATTTATTAATAGTTAAGTTGATGATATTTGATTGGGAGTTTTATCGAGTTGTGGCATTTTTGTTTTTGTTTAAATGCTTACTATGATCGACTCGATATCATCATAGCTTTAAAGGGTGCAAACATGCTATCAAAAATACCGATCGACTTTTCAAAAGTAGCTGCTGAAGATGTCAATAAAGAGATTCTGAGGCTTGGGATAATTGCCGAGTTGGATGCTATAAGTCTCTATGAGCAAATGGCTGCTCTTACAGATAATGTTGAAGTAAAACGAGTCCTTCTGGATGTTGCAAAAGAAGAAAAGACTCACGTGGGTGAGTTCCAGACACTTTTACTCAAAGAAGATGAACAGCAGGACTATGAGCTAAAGATGGGCAAAAGGGAAGTTGAAGAAAAGCTCGAAAAATAAAGGAGGCTCCTGTAATGTTATCAGAAATACCTATTGAACTTGAAAAAGTGGATAAGAAAAATATTGACAAGGAACTCATGAGGCTTTCCATGATAGCTGAATTGGATGCTGTCAACCTTTATGAGCAAATGGCTGCTCTGACCGATGATGAAGATCTCAGGGCGATACTTCTTGATATCGCAAGAGAAGAGATGATCCATGTGGCCATGTTCGAGACGGTACTGATGGAAGTGGATGATGAATACCTGAAGGTGCTTGGCGAATACTCCCTTGCAAGGAGCTGATTTTTATACTTAATCATTGTTTGAAGAAGTTCGAAGGATCTCACCCCATCTTGAGATCTCGATGAACTTTTCTTCTATCTAATTCTTCATTTCTGTTCTTTTTTCTTCTTTTCCCAAAATGCTTTAATTACTTGCGATCCTTCCTCTCAAAAGATGCCCCAAAATAATATACTCTCCGTGCTGAAGTACGTCTCACGTATGAACAAGGAGTTCATGCTATCGGAGATAAAAGATTACATAGAAGAAGAGATGTCAACACAGGACATCTACCAAGTCGTATCACCATTTTTATTTGATCTTAAGATCAATGCAACACCTCAGGATGAAGATTTCAGGATGACTCGTGCTCTCATTAAAGAAAAGCTGGAGCTTACAGTTGAAGAGCAGGGTAGGACCAGGTCATTCTTCAGGTCTCCTGTTGTCTCAAAACAACTCCAGAAGGATATTGAGCAGTACATCGAATATAAGACTACAAAGGACTGGGACGACCCTCTGGTTCTGGAAAAAATAAGAAAAGCGATAGTAGCACAGAAGAATGCTTACTGGAAATCAGGAAAGTCCAGGAATATCTCTTATGAAAAAGGCTATAGCATCCTTGCCTATCTTGCTTATCAGTTTCCGGTCTATTTCGTACAGTTCGAACACATCCTTTACAGTATGGCACTTGATGGTATGCTGAAGACAAGGATGAAGATCCTTGACATCGGCACCGGTCCGGGTACAGTACCACTTTCTATTATTGACTTCTACAAGCGACTCGACGTTGCAGAAGCATCTATCCATAGCGTTGAACTCTATGATGAGAATATCGAGGCATATGATCACATCGTGCCGGAATATGCAAAGAACAAAGCAAGAGTGTCCGTGGAAAAACCCATTAAAGCCAATATTGTGGACCTTAAGCCTGAGGACCTACCTGATAACATCGACCTGATGGTATTCTCCAACGTTCTCAATGAGATCAAAGAGCTTACAATCAAGGAGAAAGCAGAGCTTGTCAAAAAACTGTCCGAGAAGCTCACAGGCGATGGTAACATTGTTCTTATCGAGCCTGCGGACAGGGTTAATTCAACTGAGTTCAGGAAGCTTACCCTTGCTCTTAAGCATCTTGGTCTTGGGATCTATAGTCCATGTTCCTTTATCTGGTGCAGAGGCTGTAACCCTGACGAGTGCTGGAGCTTTGAGCAGAAAGAGGATATCAAGCCACCTGTCCTTATGTCAAAACTCGCGGAATGCGAGGAGCCTTTCAGGTACCTTAACACTGATATCAAATATTCATATGCCATAATGAGAAAGGATAATTTGTCCAAAGTAAGCTACAAGGTACCACTAAAAGCAAAATTTGCCAGATTGTCTGATATGAAAAAGTATGTTGACAAACGCATTAACGTTGTTTGTTCCCTCATGTCCGGAGATCTTGGTGACAATAAATATTCCGTCTATAAGTTATGTGATGGAACTTCAAATAAGCAGGTATATGCTGTCTTACCTTCACATAATGTCGTTTATGAAAATGCGCTTCTCAAAGAGGAAAGTTATGGAAATGTTCTTGAGCTCCATAATGTCCTTGTTAAGTACAACAAAGATAAAGGTGCATACAATCTGCTTTTGAGCAAACAAAGCATTGTTAAAAAGGTGAAGTAATATTCTCAGCCTTTTTTATTTACTTCACTCAACTTTACTTTTCTTTTTTTCTGATTGTCTTTTTAATATTATTTTAATTTGAGTCTCCTTGCTTTCGAATTTAAACTATTTTTAGTGTCTATTGAACATGATTTCAAATAAAAAATGGCACCTTGTCTTCTCCCTTTCTTTATAAGGGCTTACGGGTATATTTTTATCCTTATTTTCTAAATCAATAAAACAAGACTTAAATATGATTGAATTACAATACTATATATTGGTTTTTTTAGTAAAAATACTGGTATTTCATAGGGGGTTATACCATATCATACGAAGACACAATGGACAAAGTGAGGATCAAGCTAAATTCCACAAGGGGTATCGATCAAATAGTGCTTCTTAATAATGTGGACCGAAAGAAAATAATTGAACTGGAGGGGGAGGATGAAAAGGTCAAATCAGTTCTCTTCGGTAAAAAGAACAACCTTGGTGTTAAGCAGGTTCTTGATTGTGATGTAATGATGGCTTTCCTGACGAACAAGGAGTTTGGATGGCCGGCCAATAATATCAAATTGATGCATGGCGATAAGATAATAGGCGGTGATGTGACTGATCCTGTCAAACTTCAGGAGTACCAGGAACATTCAGGTTACTGTGTTTTTGGAAATATCGTTGTAGAACTTGATAAGTTAGTAAAAAAAGGGTCTTCTGCTGATTCTATCTGTATGGTAGTTAATCCGAAACCCTTCCCTCACATAGGCCACATCCCTGGCATTTCCGATGCTCTCATGGCTTCACCTTCCCGTTTTACGGATGAATATATAAGATCAAGGTTGCAGCCTAATAGCAAAAAACACTGCATTGGTTCTTTCCTTCTGGGATTCAATATCAAAAATCACATTTTTGGGAACTCTGCAGAGTGTACTTCTGTTAAGGGTAGTGTTTATTGATCCAAGATCGGAAAAGAAGGTGAATGGATGTGGTTTTACTTCCTTTGACACATCCATTATCCTTATTTCTGCTATATCTTCTTTCGTTTAAGCTTACTTTTTTGTCATTTTTTCATTTAATTTTTCTTTTCCCGCCCTATGTAATAAATTATTATTACACATCAATCTTCATTTGGTACAACTATGCGGAATCCATTCAATTCTTCCACGGTTGCAGAAACACCGTATACCTGTTCAATAGTTTCAGGCACGACTATCTCATGTCCCCCATGGGCGAAAATGTTTCCATCCTTCAGGAAAATATACCTGTCCGCGAAACGGAGTGCAAGATTAATGTCATGCATTGTTATGACGGCAGACACTCTGTTATCTTTTACAACCTGCCTGACAGTACGTAATATCTCCAGTTGTTTTTTAAGGTCAAGACTGCTGGTCGGCTCATCAAGCAATAACAGCTTTGGTTCCTGAACGAGGGCTCTTGCTATTGCAACTCTTTGAAGTTCTCCTCCACTTATTTCATTGATGTACCTGAGTGCAAGTTTTTCAAGTTCCAGCTTCATAATGATGGACTCAACGATACGGTGATCCTTTTCTTTGATGTTCCAGCCAATATGTGGCTTCCTTCCGAGCAGGATAGCATCATAGGCAGTTAGCCTTCCGGCTTCAGACCTTTGTGGAACATAACCGATCCTCTTTGCGACCTCATGTTTTTCAAGAGAAAGGACCTCTTCACCATCAACGAAAATAGTTCCTGTAGCAGGTGGATGTATGGTATTTATGCATCTGAGAAGTGTCGATTTCCCAACACCGTTGGGACCAAGGATGGCAAGGACCTCTCCTGGTCTTAACCCGAAGTGTATTTGCTCGAGTACTTTTCTGGTCTTATAGTTAAAGCCAAGTCCTTCTACGTTCAACATTAGTGTTGATACCCCCTGATAAGTAAGTAAAGGAATAGCGGAGCACCCATAAATGCGGTCAGTATAGCTACCGGGAGCTCGTGGGGTGCGAGCATAAGGCGTGCTGCAGTGTCTGCACCAAGTAACAACAGCCCACCTGTAAGGCAGGATGCCGGCAGGAGGAATCTTTGTTCATCACCTACGAACTTGCGTGCAATATGCGGACAGACCAGCCCGACAAAACCGATCACACCCAGGAAAGCCACG
The DNA here is from genome assembly GCF_000765475.1 of Methanococcoides methylutens. NCBI lineage: Archaea > Methanobacteriati > Methanobacteriota > Methanomicrobia > Methanosarcinales > Methanosarcinaceae > Methanococcoides > Methanococcoides methylutens. Next base: position 18,414 of record NZ_JRHO01000002.1, on the reverse strand, counting down.
ACAAAAGCGGTCATAAGGGATGCTACCAGCATACCCCAGAGCCGGATCTTTTCCACGTCAACACCAAGTCCTTTGGCTGTTTCATCTCCTGCATCAATGGCATTGTAGTTCCAGCGGTTGAGGATGAAATATACCATTGAAGGAACAATGACTGCTGTCAGTATCCCGAGATCTCCCCAATCGGCTCTTCCGACATCCCCGAAGGTCCAGAAAACTACCGCTGCAAGCTGGACATCGTCTGCAAAATACTGTAAGAACATTGTACCCGCAGTAAAAAGAGATGCCAGTGCAACCCCTGTGAGGATCATAACTTCCGGGGAAGCATTCCTGTACCTTGCGATAGCTATCAGGATGAATGTGGCTATCATGGAGAACAAGAATGCAACTGCTGTTGTCATGTAAGGATTGTTCAGCATGACCGCATCTGCTCCTGTGCTTCGCATACTGCCGCTGCCAAGAACGATCACTGACAATGCTGCACCGAATGCAGCAGCATGTGATATTCCCAGCGTGTATGGTGAACCAAGCGGGTTTCGGAGGATTGACTGGAGCGCTACGCCTGCAACAGATAGCCCTATGCCTGAAACAATGGCTGTCAGTGCTCTTGGGAGGCGTATGTTCCATATAATGGTGGAAACATTTCCAACATCGTAACCCAGCAGTGCAGCCATAACATCTGTGAAAGAGATATTTGCAGCGCCTACAGCTATGGAATAGATCAGTAACAGGAACAATAGGATCGATGAGATGATCATGAAGGAGATCTTCTTTCTTATGTAATCTGTATAGGCCAAAGGAAGTGTATCTTCCTTTAGATCATCCATTTTACCTTCTATATATTCCATTTTTCCTCCGATATTCTCCAGGTTCCACTCACTCTTTATTGATCCAGTTCGATCTGTCCGAATCCTGCACTGAATCCGGAGCTCAGGTTTTCATAAACTGGTTCCCCAAGAAGGAATGTAGAGATCTCATCTGCTTTGTCGGAAGGTTCGATGTCCTGGAACCTTTCAGGGTAGATCACCTTTCCTGAATAGTAAGCAGCAGCAAGGACTGAACCATGGTTTGTGGTGTACCAGTTGTATGGCAGCACTCCATAGACATCGCCGTTCTTTACAGCTGTCAATGATGTATATGCGGGATCAGTTTCTAGCTCATCAACTGCGGAAGGCGTTGTCTGGTACGTTGAAAGGTCAACAAAAATGATCTCCGGGTCCCATTCAATGATAGCTTCCTTTGACACATCAGCGTGCTCGGTCCCAAGTGAAGTTGCTACATTTTTTGCTTTGATCAGGGTAAATGGCGGGTAGGATGGTTCTGTTGACTGGAATCCATGCGGACCCCTGTATGCTATGCCACCAACATAGACTGATATCTTTTCGTCTTCAGGGATATCCGATGTCCGGGATTCGAGGTCTTCAATTGTCATATCGAAGAACTTGATGACCTCTTCAGCTCTCTCTTCCTTCCCCATTACTTCTGCCATTATATTCAGTGAAAGGTACATATCAGTGCGATAGACGCCGAGATCTCCATAATTAAGGGCTACCACAGGGATCCCTGTCTTTGCCTGAAGTTCATCTGCATCATCAGCTGACTGTACGTATGTCCAGAAGATCACATCCGGATCGACAGTAACGATCTTTTCGGGGTCAGTGTTTCCCCTGTATTCGCCGATCAGAGGCATGTTCTGGAATTGGGGATTAGCAATAGCATAGGGTCTTTTATTTTCATCTTTTCTCAATTCAATGTCTTCCACGCCAACAACTGCATCCTGTGCACCAAGATAGCAAATATACCTTAATGCTCCGGAGCCCTGACAGACAATTCTTTCAGGATCAACAGGGACAGTTACTTTTCTGCCAAGACCATCGGTTATGGTCTGAACTTCAACATTTTCCTCTGATGACTGGCCGGAGCCTGAAAGACAACCAGCACCGATACAGGACAGCATCAGTACGAGGATAATTAGTATTCCACTATATGCTTTGAGTTTCATTTTGTTAACACCACCGATATGATGTTACAAATCTTTTTCATGAACAGAACCTGAATTTTTAAGTTAATTCCCGTTTATGGCTGCATTTTTTCTTTGTTTTAAGTTCTATTGGCATGATCATCTGCAACAATCAAATGCTATGTAATATAATATTTCACTTATTTATTAATACGAAATTCAATTTTTGTAATAATAAATAGCATACAACTTAAACTTTATGTTAATAGTGTTAACAAACTAAAAAAATCGTGGGTGAAGTGCCATCTATCTACATTGAGCAAAAGTAGATTCCTCAATCGCATGCTTTTTAAAATACCATGGCCTTTTACTAATTAATGGACTTAATCGGATATTTTATCTATTCTTTTGTCACTTTATTTATTATTGTAAGCCCTATTACCGGAGTAATTACTTTTATAACACTAACCAATGGTCTCACTCTGAATGCAAAGAATGTGATCGCAAAGAAATCCGTTTTGTTGGCATTTGTTATTGCCATGTTCTTCATTTTAACGGGAAACATTATTCTTGATATTCTTGGGATCAGTCTTGATTCGTTGAAGGTTGCCGGTGGATTGTTACTTTTCACGATATCTTTTGATATGATGCATGCCAAGATATCAAGAGAAAGCATTACTGACAAAGAGATAGACGCATCTGCTGATCGTGAAGATCTCTGGATCTTCCCAATTGCAATGCCTATTCTAACCGGTCCTGCCACTATAACAACAGCTATAATTCTTACAGAGACCGCTGAAGTGGTCCAGGAAAAATTGCTCGTAATACTTGCAACAGTCCTGACCTATTCAATAGCCCTGGTAACATTTCTCTTTTCTAGGAGAATACATAAAAAAATGGGATATAATGGAATGCTTGTACTTACCAGACTATTTGGCCTGTTCCTGGGTGCGATCTCAGTAACTATGATCGCAAGTGGTATCTGGGGAATTTACCTGAGCATGATCGCATTGCCAACTTGAATTCAGTTTAATGCTTCTTCAGATCCATTTCAGTTTTCTGAAATAAGCAAGCATTACAAGAGCTACAGTTATCATTAGTGCCCAGATCACAGGATATCCCAAATGCCATTTCAGTTCTGGCATATATTCAAAGTTCATACCATATATCCCTGCAATAAATGTGAGGGGAATAAAGATGGTAGCTATGATGGTAAGCACCTTCATGATCTCATTCATTTTATTGCTTGCAGTCGAAAGATAAAGATCGAGCATCGTGGAGAGAATGTCTCTGTATGATTCAATTGTATCCATTACCTGAATTATGTGGTCATAGATATCTTTCAGGAAAATTGATGTTGACTCTTTAACAAAAAATGATTCATCCCTCTGCAAACTGTTAACAACTTCTCTTAAAGGCCAGACGAATTTTCTTAAAAGAATAACTTCCTTCTTTAATCGATGGATGCTTTCGAGAGTTTTTGGTGTAGGACTATCCAAAAGTTCGTCATCTAGCGATTCTATATTTTCACCTATTATCTCAAGCATAACAAAATAGCTGTCAACTATAGAATCCAGAAGTGCATAAGTCAGATAGTCCGGACCTTGCTTTCGTATCCGGCCCTTTGATGTTCTTATTCGATCTCTTATCGGATCGAAAGTATCTCCCAGAATTTCCTGGAACGAAATTACAAAATTTGAGCCGAGGATAATGCTGACCTGTTCAGCTATGATCTCTTCTTTTTCCTTATCATATTGTAGCATCTTCAGGACGATGTAGATATAAGAATCGAAGAACTCTACTTTTGGTCGTTGATCAGTATGGACGATATCTTCAAGCACAAGGGGATGTATTCCAAAGTTAGTACCTATCTTTTCGATCAGGTCGACATGATGTACTCCGTGAATATTGATCCAGGAAACATTTTCACTATCTTTAAATGGATATGCTTCCTCAATGTTTTCTGCTACCATTTCCTGGAAATGATCTGCATTGTAATCAATAACAGTTATTTTTGGCTCTGTTAGCTGCTTTTTCCCAATATGGATCAGTGTTCCGGGAGCAACACCTACTTTTCTGGAACCCGTATGAATTATTTTACCCATAAAACCCCTTTATGTAATATTCTTCAATGCTTTTTATTTCTATTCATACATTCATATGGAGTGAATTTTATCATAAAGCAAATAAAAAAAGTTAGTTTCAAAGGCCAAAATGTAAAAAAAGAAAATGGGGAGGTCATTTCTTCTCTTTGGCATATGCTACAAGAGCTTCTTTGATACCCCATTTGAAAGCCACAACAACAGCGATTCCCCAAGCCAGTGGTCCTATCAGCAGATAGAAGATGCTCGTATCTATGAGCATTGTATCAAGTGCCAGTAAGATCAATATCAGTGCAAGAAAACCCTTTAATAGTGGGATCCAGACATTAGCGCCCTCTACTTCCATTCCTTCCATGATCCCTTTTAGGTAATCTGTGAGGAAATCAATTACTAATAGGCCAACTACAAGTATTAGAACTCCTGCAAATACATTTGGTATGTAATCAAGGATTCCTACCAGGAAATTAGATATGACATCCAGTCCCAGGATATTAGAAGCTGCCAGGATGAAGATAAGATATCCGAAAGCTTTCACAATGCCTGAAATTATACCTGAAGTTGTTAATCCTGATGCATCAAGACCTTCTCCTATACCACTCTTACCGATCTTATCATCAACACCTGATGCCATGATGATCGTCTTTATCAGTCCGGCCAGGAAATCAACAATAAGCAACCCAATGATAAGGGTTATCAGTGCCGAGACCACAAGAGGCAGGAATAAGATTATTTGGGTGATAAAATCTGCCACTACCTGTATCTTCAGCAGGTCTATAATGATCACAGCAAATATGATGTAGACGAACCATCTGATAATCGCATCAAACGTTTCAACGGTGGTTGTTCCGGTTTTTTGTATCATGCCACCTAAAGCCGTCTTATCAATAAGATCATCCAGACCGACCTTATCAAGGATCTTCGCTCCGATCTTTCCAAGTGCTTTTCCGACAAATTTTCCTAATATCAACAATATTATGACAGCTATCAGTGTTGGAATAAAAGCAATGAATTGATCTACCATTCCATATAAACTTTCCAGTATTGGTGATTCCGCCATTATATATACCCCCGTATATTATTTCTGAAGAATAAATGTCTAAAATTTAGACGTGCAAAAAATTTTCTTCATAAAGATATCTGTTACTTATCTATATAAACCTTTTTAAAAAGAAAGCGGAAGATATTGAATTTAATAAATATATTAATCATATGATAATTTAATAATGGCTTAATAATTCTGCTGACATATTGGCAAGCTTACTGCAAAAGGTGACTATAATTCCTTTTTCTATATGCTAACTCTTAAATAAACAGAAACCCAATATTTCTATGGAGTTATTGTACTATTGATGTATCAATATTGTATCTGATTATTGCAATAGAAACCGTCTGTTCATATTGCTGTGATCAAATCTTATTTAGACTTGATGAATACCTACCTGTGATCTTTTAGAGGTGAATATTTGGAAACAACTCAGAGTTCGGATATTGAAGATCCCGCTGTTGTAAGGGCTGATAATGTCTGTCGTGATTATCAGGTAGGTGAGATGACCATTCCTGTTCTTAAAAATGTGAACATGGTCGTTAAAAAAGGGGAGTTTGTAGCTATAATGGGTCCTTCAGGTTCGGGTAAAAGTACGCTTATGAACCTGATAGGTTGTCTGGATCGTCCTACATGTGGTGCTGTGCTTCTTATGGGGAAAGATGTGAACAGCATCTCTGACAATGAACTGGCAAAACTTCGGGGGCTTGAAATTGGTTTTGTGTTCCAGAGCTTCAACCTTGTTCCAAGACTTACCGCTCTTGAGAATGTAGAACTTCCCACTTATGCCAATAGCAGGCCAGGTGTTGATAATCGAAAATATGCAAAAGAACTTCTGGAACTGGTGGGCCTGGAAGACCGAATGAATTACCGTCCGACTGAGCTTTCGGGTGGTCAATCTCAGAGAGTTGCTGTTGCACGTGCTTTGATCAATGATCCGTCGCTTATCCTTGCTGATGAGCCTACCGGTAATCTTGATTCAAAGACCGGCAAGGAGATCATGGAATTGTTCACTGATCTCAATAATAAGGGACGTACGATCATAATGATCACGCATGATCCGAATCTTGCAAAAAAATATGCTGACCGGGTGGTATACCTGAAAGATGGGTATGTCGAAGACCGTACTAATACTGCTAACTGATAGAAGGATGGATTAACTGATTAAAGGTGGAGTATATTATGATGAATTATAAAAAACCAATAGGGATCCTGGTATTGTTGATGTTATTATTTGTTACTGCAGGTCCCATAATTGCTGGTGCAGCATCTTCCAGCAGTACATTAAGAGTGGACCTGTTGAGGTATGATCCTTATCCTGCGGAAATAGGTTCCTACGTAGATGTGTGGATCAAAATTGAGAACTTTGCATCAGGTACTGCTGAAGACGTTTCAATAAAGATCGAACCAGAGTATCCTTTTTCACTGGATTCGGAGAATAATGCAATCAAGAACTTTGGTAACTTGCCTCCTGAAAGGACTGCTATCCATGAGTATCGTCTTTATGTGGATGATGGCGCAAAGGCAGGTACAGGAAGTTTTGATATACTGTATCGTGCAAGTGACGAATCTTCCTGGCAAAAGACCACTTTTGATATCAAAGTAGGCTCCACCACTTTTGATAGTAAGGGTACGGTAGGACTCTCAAACGTGATCTCCTCTCCTGAGGTATTCATGCCGGGTGATGAGGGCAGTGTAAGTTTCACTTTGATAAATACTGCTCAGCAGAGTACGATCATTATCGACGATGAAAGTTTTGATACCTATGCAAGAGTGCAGTCAGCAACGCTCATGGGCACTGATATGATCACAGTGACCAGCCAGCCGTATGAAGGTAAGGGTGTACTGGGACCCGGGGATTTCGTACAGGTCACTTATAACATCAAGGTAAGTGATTCGATGGAGGATGGTACTTATTTCCTTGATCTGGTCATGGTAGGTAACTCCCATTCTTTCAATAACAACTGGATGGTACCGGTTGTTGTGGACTCCTCTGCTGTGAGGGTGATCCCTTCCATGCCACTTGTCCTGGAGAATGGCAAGGCTGAACTGGAGTTCGATGTTGCTAATGTCCATCCGAACGCATTGTCCTCTGTGCTGGTAAAGCTTGAAGCAGATGGTGTGGAATTCCTTCCACAGGAATATTTTGTTGGATCTATGGATCCTGATGAACTGTTTACCATTGAGATAGAAGCAAATGCAGAAGATCCTGATAAGACCGGTCCGGTGAACCTCAGCATCTACACGGATTACAGGAACGGTTTGAACGAACACGAGGAAGTCATTGGATCACATGTTCTTACACTGGAACATGTTGAGGAGGACGGCAATAATACTGCACTTGCTATACTATTGATCGGTGGTATCATTGTAGCTGTTGGCTATTACATGTACAGGAAGAAAGGCCTGAGAATATCTATGGACCGCTGAAACAATGGTAAATCTCTCACAGGCAACGAAGATAGCACTTGGTAGCATACGTAGTGCTAAGGTACGCTCTGCTTTGACCACTCTTGGTATTGTCATAGGGGTAGCGGCTGTTATTGTGAACATTTCGCTTGGTGTGGGATTTAGCCAGAGCTTTGAAGATAACATTGGAGCTGTAGGCTCTAATTTTATTGTTGTCTTTACTCAAAAGAACAATGTATTCCATGACAATCAGCTTGAGGTTGTAAAGAACACAGCAGGTGTCGAGGCGGTATCACCTGTCAATGCACAAATAGGGACTCTCACGTATCAATCTTCAAGCAGGAGTGCCTCAATAAATGGTGTCAGTTCCGAATATGAGGAAGTAGGTAATATCTTGATGGAAAAAGGTCAGTTCCTTACTGACCAGGATCAGTTCGTTGCTGTGATAGGTTCGGATATAGCATATGATAAATTTGAAAGGAATCTTTCTGTAAAGAACTCCATCAACATTTCAATAAACAGGATAGATGGTACTGTAAGCACCCGCAAGTTCACGGTGAAAGGTATCGTTCAGGACCCTGATGCTACTTATATTGCTCCTGAGGTCGATCCAAGGTTCAGGGTATTTATCCCACTGGACGTGATGCAGGAGATGCAGGGTGTAAATGATATCGGTGGCTTTTTCATAAAAGCTGAGAGCCTTGAGGGTCTTGAAGCTACTACTGATGAGGTTGACGAGAACCTTGCAAGGTCCGTTGGTGTTCCAAGTCGTGATATTGATAACGAGGACGCAAAACCCTATGTGATCTTCAGCCAGCAGGAGATCCTTGAGCAGTTAAACCAGATCTCCAATGCACTCACATCGATCCTGACAGCGATCGCATTGATAGCCCTTCTTGTTGGTTCTATTGGTATTACGAACATCATGCTCGTGACGGTTACCGAAAGGACAAAAGAGATAGGTATTCTCAAGTCCCTTGGATATACCTACAGGGATATTCTGACGATCTTTGTTGTGGAATCGGCTATTATTGGTTTCTTAGGCGGTATCTTTGGTGTTATCCTTGGAGTTATAGGCTCTTACATTGTGAACCAGTACCTTGATGTACCGTTCATCTTCCCGATATCCCTTGTTTTCCTGGGATTTGGTATCGCACTCTTTGTAGGTGTCATATCAGGAGTATATCCTGCTAATAAAGCAGCTAGAATGGACCCCGGGGAGTCGTTGAGATATGAATGATGGTACGTGTGATGTTATGAATGAAAGAGGTGTTCCCGGATGCTGAAGTTCTCACAGGCCCTGCATCTTTCCATTGGCAGCATCAGTAGCTACAAGCTGCGGTCTGCACTGACCACTCTTGGTATTATCATAGGAATAGCTGCTGTTGTTGCAAATGTATCTCTTGGTGCCAGCTTCAACCAGTTCTTTGTTGATGAGCTTGGTTCACAGGGGTCGAATTTCATCGTCATTTACAGCGAGGATATTAATCTCTTCTATGACAATCAGCTTGATGTAATAAAGAACACTCCAAAGGTCGAAGGAGTGTCCCCTATCCGGCAGCAATTGGCGGGTGTTACATATATCAGTACTCTCCGGCAGGTTGATATTCAGGGGACTTCGGCCGATTATGAACAGATCGGCAATATACAGCTGGAGGTCGGAAATTTCTTCTCGGAGCAGGATAAGTATGCTGCTGTGCTGGGTTCGGATGTTGCATACGAGAAGTTTGATCAGAAGGTCTCCTATCGAAACTCCATTGATATCGAGTTCATACGCAGGGATGGTACACCTGTATCTCGCAGTTTCAAGGTGATCGGCATTATTGATAGCCCTGATACTACTTTTATCCAGAGCGGGGCTGAGTCTGATGTAAGGATATTCATTCCGATAGATACGATGAACGAGATGCTGGGAATTGAGGACTATGGTGGATTCTCGATAACCGTTGAGGATGCTGAATCGGTGCGTCCTGTTTCTGATGAGATCGATAAGAAGATAGCCAGAAGCCTTGGTGTCTCTGAAAGGGAACTTGATAATGAGGACGTAAAGCCTTATAGCATTTTTAACCAGGCTGATATTCTTGATCAGCTTGATGAGCTCTCAGCCGGTCTGACATCCCTCTTTATCTCGGTTGCTCTGATCTCACTAATAGTCGGTTCTATCGGTATTATGAATATCATGCTTGTGACAGTGACCGAAAGGACAAAAGAGATAGGGCTTTTGAAATCGCTTGGTTATACTAGATCAAATATTCTCTACCTGTTCATTACAGAGTCAATAATACTCGGTTTGATCGGTGGTATCCTGGGAACGATACTGGGCTTTGTTGGCTCTTACGCTGCAGTAAGTTTCCTTAATCTCCCTTACATCTTCCCGTCATATCTTTTAATTCTCGGTGTTGGCATAGCCGTAGTTGTTGGTCTGATCGCAGGTGTCTATCCTGCAAATAAAGCATCAAAGCTCGATCCGGTGGATTCCTTAAGAAAGAGCTGATTCTTTTATGTTTTTAGTGCATCCCACTGCTTAAGTTGAGTCCGATGACACCAATGATAATAAGGGCAATGGAACCTACTTTCAGGGCTGTCAGCGTTTCATCAAAATAGAAGATGCCAATAGCAGTAATGCTCAGTGTACCGATACCTGACCAGATCGCATATGCAAGGCTGACCTCAAGACGTTTGAGGGCCAGTGTGAAGAGGGTGAAACTTACTCCGTAGAACACAAATATCATTATGGAAGGAAGCGTTTTGGTAAAACCTTCTGATAGTTTCATGCAGGTAGTTCCCATGACTTCGAAAAGTATGGCTGCAAAAAGAAATACGTAGCTCATTGATGTATTCACCCTTACCTGGCAGATAGTTCCTTCTTAGCAAGAGGGATAGTATTGGCTTTAAAGCTGATCGTAGTTCTATGACAAAAAGATACTTTAGCATTCCATTCAAATTTAGTATAACTTGATCGATCATTTTCGTTATATTCATTAAAGTTAATCTAAAGAACGGAAACACAATATGAACAATGTTAAAATTCTTGGAGTCGGAGGAAGCCCCCGTAAAAACGGGAACACTGATATTCTGCTTGATACTTTTTTGAAAGGAGCAGAATCCGAAGGAGCTGAAACAAAGAAACTCCATCTAAGGGATTATTCTATCGAATCCTGCATTGGATGTGAGGCCTGCAGGAAAGCCGGTACTTGCACGCAGTTCCACGATGGTATGAACTTGCTCTATCCGGAAATCGAAGCTTCTAATGGTCTTATCCTTGGTTCTCCCACTTATAATTACAACATAACTGCCCCCATGAAATCTTTCATTGATCGTCTCTATCCATTCTACAATTTTGCTGAAGAACGTCCGGGACCCTACTCGAGCAAACTTGGAGATCAGGGAAGAAAAGCACTTGTCTTTACCGTCTGCGAACAGGTCAAAGCCGAAGAAATGGGATTTACGCTTGAGGCCCTTGGAATGCCTCTTGAAGCACTGGGTTATGAGGTACTGGAAAAATTCCTGTCAACCGGCTGCTTCAGGAAGGGTGAGGTCTTAAAAGATGAAGATATTCTGGAGAAAGCTTTCGAATCTGGCAAAAAGATGGCATTGGCTCTTCGATAAGTTGCTGAACCGGGATATAATTAGCTTATATCTCAATTCTTTTTATCGTTATGGCCATACTATTGATAGAAGAAAGTATCATCCGATAGCTATGGCCATCATGTTTACTTCTTAGATGGGTTTTTGTATCTGTATGTCAATATTATTGTGAGGTAATAAAATGGCTAAAACATCACTTTCTGCAGGCGAAAAAGCCCCAAACCTTTGTCTACCGGATCCTGAAGGCAATGACGTATCTTTAGAGGACCTTAAAGGAAAATGGGTAGTTCTTTATTTCTATCCCAAGGATAACACATCAGGATGCAGCATAGAAGCCATGGAATTCACAAAGCTCAAGATTGATTTCGAAAAAGAAGGTGCTTTCATACTCGGTGTCAGTAAGGACAGCCAGAAATCACATCAAAGGTTCATTGAGAAGAAAGAACTGGGGATTACCCTTCTTTCAGACGAAAGTACTGAGTTACAGCAAAGCTATGATGTGTGGCAGCTGAAGAAGATGGCAGGCAAGGAGTACATGGGTACTGTCAGGACAACTTTCCTTATCGATCCAGAAGGGAATATCGCGAAGGTATGGGATAAGGTCAAGGCCAAAGGGCATGCAATGGAAGTACTTGAAGAGCTGAGGGCGATCAAGGGAGAATAAACCGTTTTTCTTTTACTTTTTCTATATTGTATTCTTTATGCACAAATCTCTTCCTTCGCTGTCTTTTCATGCTGTTTGAACACTTTGGTTAAAAAATACCCTATACTTGAGTTATCTTGTATCATACCAAACAAAGTAAAAGAACTAAAAAAAGGTGAGGGTTCGAATTTCTCCCCTCGCATAGCAAGTCGGGGTAATAGGTATCTTGAAAAATAGATACTTAAAAATTCAAGAAGTTATTTCTGAAAATAGAAGAGTTAAAAACTATAAATTAAACTCGTTTGACTTCATCTGACAGATCTTCAATTGTGTTTTTTGCTTCATTGAATAATTTGATTGCATTATTTTTTTGTATAATTTATGTGCACATTTGCAGAGTGAAAATAGATTGAATATTATATCGTTAATTTTAACAATATTTACTTTTGACTATAAATAAGTAGTTAAAATTGACTACCTATTTCATCTGAGAAACAATTATACGCTGAATAGCATACATGAGGCAAAGATATTATTTCCCTTTTAAGCTCACAAATTTCAAAGTGAATTCCCCATCTGATGTTAAAATGTACTCTTTCTCCTTCTTACTACCCTCTACATGTTTTTCACCAATAAGTTTCCAGTCGAGAAGATTCGATGTAAGTGAGTTGAAAACACCGTCTTTAAGTTCTCTTTTTGTCCTGTTTTTCTCTCTGATTGGAATATATTCCTTTGATAACTCTTTAAATAGTTCTTTTCTTGATAGTTTCTTCAGTTTCTCATCATCAGAAGGTTTTTGCGCAGCCAGTATTTTCAGAATTGTTACTCGGTTTGGGTTTGCTTGGAAATCTTCGATATGTACTTTCGGAATTGGAATTTCGTTAGCTTCACCTTCCATATCTATGTGGTAAGGTTTTGCTTCAAGCCATAAAGCCATCATGAACAGACCAATCGATAAGATCTTTGTACCTCCAGAAACGTTAAAGTAATATTGTGCATCAGGATTATTTTTGTATATTTCAAAGACTGCATCTTTTATGTGATCTAATGTGTCCTTTTCTATGATCTTAACATACACTCCTTTTTTTGCTATCGGAGTTGCAAGCTTTTTTAGATCCCCTATAGAATTTCTAATCGCTTCTCTTGCTTCTTGGGTCTTCGGATTTTCTGAATCAGCAAATATTCTCTTTTCAGCAATAACATAAACTTCGGACGCTGGTGATATATTGTAGATAGCTATTGAGAATGTATTATGCACATTTGCACCTGCAGTCATTATATGGATTTTGTCCTTCTCTGCCATGGTTATACCTTCAATGTTCAAACCAATATTAATCTATTATATAATAAATCTATTTATTAAATAATAGGAAAAACTAAAAAATTATTAAGTTTTTTAATGTGGTTATTCTCAATTGATGACAAACGCAACAATAAGATCGGTAAACTGGCACGTTACTATGAACTGCAACTACAACTGTAGATTTTGCTTTTACAAAAATATGAGTGGGGAATTCAAAGACATTGAAAAAGGCAGACAAAAGCTTGAAACCTTAAAGGCTAAGGGAATTGAAAAAATTAATTTTGCTGGTGGAGAGCCTCTGTTATACAAGAACCTGAATCAACTTTTGAAGATGGCAAAGGATATTGGGTTTACTGTCAGCATTGTCACAAATGCGGCTCTGCTCAATGAGAAGAACCTCAGAGAAATGAGCGAGTACGTGGATTGGGTGGGCATATCTGTCGATTCTGTCGATGAAGAGATCGAAAGACAACTGGGGAGGGGAAATGGAAATCATGTGGAACATGTTCGAAAGGTTTGCAAGCTTGTTCATGAGAACGGTATGAAGCTGAAGATTAACTCAACTATCACCAAAATAAACTACTCTGAAGATATGAAGCCGTTCATTTTATCCCTGGCCCCTGACAGATGGAAAGTCTTCCAGATACTCCACATGAAAGGCCAGAACGATGATGCTCTGGACCTTACCCTGACCAGTGAAGAGTTTAACGTCTTCAGGAGTTTGAATGGTGGGTTAATGCTTAACAATGGCTCTTATCCAACCTTTGAATCTGCAGAAGATATGCTTAACTCCTATTTCATAATAGGACCTGATGGAAACATCCTCTTAAGTAAGGGCAATCAGCGCTCTACTATTCCGTTCGAATCACTGGAGAATATGGAGCTTATTGATCTTGTCGATGAAGACAAGTATTTGGGAAGAGGTGGTAACTATGACTGGAACTAACCCAGTCTCTTCTTTTTCGGGCTCATCTCAGGATGATCTGAATTCACTTAGAAGGATCTGCTTTACCGGAGTAAGGGGAGTTGGAAAGTCGACCGTGCTGGAAGAGATAGATAAACAAAGTATCAATATGTGCTTTGCTTCCGGGTCTGGCATGCTGCAGGACATAATGGGAGAAGCCTATGCTCATTTTGAGTTCTTACCTGAAAATGAGAAGTATGCCTACAGGTTGGAAATCAGAGAGAAACTACAAAGAATTCAGGAGATTCACAAGAGAGATCTGCTTATCGATTCACATCTTACTGTCTACAATCTGAAGACTGGAGATATCGATGTGATTTTTACTCATATGGATTATAAGTTCTATACGGACATAATACTGCTTGATTCTTATCCTGAACGTATCCAGGATCACAGACAGAGGGATACTAAGAAGAAACGGGTCACCGACCTTGAAATTATCCGTTGGGAGCTTGATTTCGAAAGACAAAAAGCTGCAGAGATAGCAAAAAAGTATGGAATAAGGTTTAATGTAGTTGAGATGGGAGAGGGTGCTACACAGAATCTAGAAAGAATACTTGTAAAGCTACAGTAGATTATTAATAAAGAACAGTATGATTATTTAAAATCATACTTTTAAATGTGTCTGATTATCAATAAATTATTTTTATCGCATCATTTATTGGTTCAATGACACTTTTTCTCAAATCCCAGACTTCGTCTATTCCCTTAATCCCACGATGAGCTGATCCATTCCTTAACTCTACGATAGTGTCACACACTTCATAGATCTTGGGCATATCATACTGGGTATTTTCTTTTAGGTATTTAGAAACCAGTCTAACCACATCATTGTTTTTAGCTTTCTTGAGATCCTCTTCAACATATCCCCACTGCCCTAAAGAAATTGTTTTTGGTTCCTCTCTTAATATGTTCTTTAAAGTTTGTGGTAGAGAATGTGTGTTTTTTGTTCCATAAAAATATCTATTTTTAACCTTGCCATCAGTGTACAGATACTTTTTTCTTTTTTCAAGTGGAACTTCTTCAAAAATGTATTTTCTTATCTTCCGAGAGATGTGCTCATCAAGCATTGTCTCAACGGCTTTGCCATATTCCAAAAGAACAAGCGAAAAATCAAAACTTTCTTTAATTTGCTTATTCATAGATAGCTTAAACATTATTGATTCAGCAGTTCTTAACAATTTATCAACTTCAGGATCATTCTTTATTTGTGTAAAGAGAATTGTGCTTGAACTGAGATTGTCGTATGTTTCTTTTTGTTTCCTGTATGATTGAAGTTTCTCAGATTGGTAGTTCTCATTGGAATTTAGGTAAAAAATTGCCTTTTCCATGCTTTTAGCACCATCTTTATAGTTTAACAAAAAACCTTCTGATGATGCTTTGTTTCTCCATGCTTCATGATAATCTTTTTTCAGTTTGATTGACTTTGAATAATTTACTATTGCATCACGGTGCAAATTCTGGTTTGCATAATTAGTTCCAATGTTACAATATACAAGAGCCTGATGTTCTTGGACTTTTTCAATTGCTGAAAGTCTTTCAAGGCACTTATTATAGTAGCTCAGTCCCATTTCAAAGAAACCAAAGTCTGTAAAAGCATTTCCTATATCTGCAAAAAAAGTTTTCATATATTTTTCTAGACATGGCTCTATTCCATCAAAGATATTGCACATTTCACGATATTTACCTGTAGAAGCCAGCTCTTTTATGAAAATTCGTATAATCATATCAAAAGCAATTAGGGGTGCAGGAGATTGTAATTTATTTGTATCAATATCTAATGTTAACAAAAAATCAAATGCCTGATGAGAATTACCTGTTGCATATGAAATATCTAATGATTTCTCCAAATTCAAGGCAGCTGACTCAAAATTTCCAATTTCGAAATCTATAAGGCTCAAATATAGATATGGAAAATTGTCTTCTGGATAATGAAAAATAACATCTTCAAATAATGGTCTTGTCTTCTTTTCTAATTGATTCATATTTCCTTTGTTAAGCAAATACGAAATCATTGATTTTGTTAGCAATAGATTATTGTCACCGTTGATATTAGGAATAGTATTCAAATATCTTGTAGCATCTTCAAATTGGAAATGGAATCTTAACTGGTTAACATTGTCTAAATGTGAAGAGTATCCATATTTTAAAGCCGATTCCTTGAGTAGAGAGTTACAATCTCTTGAAGTAGATGATAATTTATTTTTGAATAGATTAACAATTTCTGTGCATGGTTCTTCATCTAAAGATAATAGTTCTTCAAGGAACAGATTATTTTTATTAAAAATGATAAGACGATTCGAAACTATAAGGCCTTCAGTACATAATTTTATTTTATCTTCCGGGGTGGAAAGCATAAGATGTTTAAAGTATTCATCTTTATGGAAAGAAGCCTCTTTTTTCTTGTTTAGAGCAAAACATGACTCATAGAGGAACAAATTAACTAGCGATACATCATATTCGTGACCTGAAAAGCTTTTAATTAATTTTAATGCTTTTAAAAGTAATTTATAACCAGATTTATGTTCACTTTTCTGAACAGCTATCTTTCCTAAATAAAGATAACAAATGTATTGTTCACCTTTTGTTTTAGCATCTTTAGTTAGCAAATAAGAATAAATTGACTTTGCCTGATCAAAATAACCAGTTGTATAAACAAACTCGGCTAAATGGTATGGAGAATTGAAAGCCTGCATGTATATTGGATATTTATCTTCATTAGGTTTCATGTCTACAATAAAAGGATAACTTTTATTCAAAATATCCAACATTTCAGATTCATCCTTTTCCAAAAACCATGCAAAATGTGCAATTTTTATGACATCATTTACTTCATCAGGATATTTTTTTGGTTCTTGTTTATATCCTACCTGTAGCATAGTTTCAAGAATCCAATAATGAAAATAGAAATCATCTACAAGCGATGCAATATTTTTGTGTTGGGGACTAAATGGAATGCTATAGTACTCAAGCATATGAATATTTTCGATAGCAAACTTTCTAGAAAGATAGTTCCATTTCTCGGTATAACTTGTTCCATAGTAGAATGTATTGTCTGCAAACAGCATATGATGTGTTGATTCATATGTTGGTTTTGAAAAAACTGATTTTTTGGTGTAGTTATGATGAATATTTCTCTGTTCAAGGTCAATTTCCTCTATTATAGAAGATACCGATAAAATTTCATCGTCATCCTTATTTTTCTCAGCAATATCTTGCCTCATATAAAGATAATTTAATTTATCTTTTAAATGTGGCGGAAATCCAGCTTTGAATTTATCGTCTATTTTTTGAAAAGAAGCATCCCATTCGTCATAAATCTCTTTTTTGGATTGATCTATAACATTAGCATGTTCATTGAAATAAATAAAATTTTCAATATCATCAGAATTATCAAAAAGGAGCTTTGAAAGAATCAATCGTACTCTTGGAAGAACTGTGCCTTTTTCCTTGTTATTTGCAATTTGATCTGAAATGTATAGATAAAATCCTGGATCATACTTTCTCCGAATAAGGAAATGATGAATTAATGTAAGACGATTATTAATTATAGTTTGTTCATCTTCCGAAGCTACTTTTATAGATTTACGAATAGCTTTCCTGTATCCAATATAGTATGACTCCCAAAGACAATTTTTAAGATTTAATAGCTGATATGACATAGTGATGCTTTTCCTTTTGAAGAAGTGTTTTTGTATAAACTTAATTATTATTTAAAATATTTGTATGGTGTATAACTTTATTTTTACTATGATATAAAGGTGGATCAAATGCTAACAAAAATCAACTCTACTCATCATGTCAATGTCCAGTACCGAATCTATCTTGACATGGATAATGTCATCACTGATTTCAATTATACTTGCAACAGCATTTCATCTGACCTTGTTAAGTTACATAGTTTTGACAGACATGAATTCTGGAAGGTAATTGGATCACAAGGAATCTCTTTTTGGTCAGAGATGCCATGGAAAAGAGATGGTAAAGAACTTGTTGACTATCTACTGAATTATAACACAACAATTCTTTCAGCGCACCCAAATCCTAAAAGAGGAAGTGTAGTAGAATTCAGTAAGAAAGGAAAGTACGACTGGCTGGCCAGAGAGATTGGAAAGGACTTTGCGGATAAAGCCATTATTTGCAGGCGTTCGGAAAAAAAGATGTATTCAACCCCTAATTGTATCCTTGTAGATGATAATGCTGAAAATATTGAAAATTGGAAAGATGCTGGAGGAATTGGTATCCTGCATTTTGCTGCTGAAAATACGATTGGTAAATTGAGATCATCAAATTAGCTTTTCGCTTTAAAAGCGTAACTCTTTTTTCAAGACTACTGATACTACTCTGAGCATAGCTCATGCACTACATTTATAAGGCATAAAATGTGCCAGTCCATGAAATATTAT
>NZ_JRHO01000001.1 GCF_000765475.1 Methanococcoides methylutens | reverse complement strand
AGATCGCAGGATGGGCATGTGCAACAATCAGTGAGTTCACAGACCTTATGACCGGTAACCAGTACTATCCATGTGCAGGTCCATGTACCGAGATGTGCCTCCTCGAAGCAGCAGCACAGTCAGTAACTGACACAGCATCCGGCCGTGAGATCCTCTCAGGTGTCGCAGCAGCAAAGGGTGTCATCACCGACAAAACAACCGGTATGGAAGCAAGGATGATGGGAGAAGTCGCACGTGCAACAGCAGGCATGGACATTGACTCCGTCAACGCTGTACTTGACAAACTTGTAGCATCATACGAAGGCGACTACGCAAATGCTCCTGAGGGTAAGACCTTCCAGGAATGTTACGATGTTGCAACCGTTACACCAACCGACGAGTACGTCAAGGTCTATGAGGGTGCAAGGAAGAAACTCGAAGAGTTCGGTCTTTCATTCTAAGTCTGAGATCTCAATAAGATCCTTTATGCCAGCACGATCTGCTGGCATTCTTTTTTTCTTTTCTGCTACTTCTATATTAGATTCTGTAAATATTGCATTATCTGATGCGATCACAGATCAATAAATTAATTGCTATATTGGATAGTTATTCTAAAAGCTTTCAATGGCATAACCCTAATCCATCGCTACTAGCATTGATAATATCATATTTTTAATTGTACTTAAAACGAAATGAACAGGGACTTCTTGTTTAATCCTATATTAGTATCATGATATTTTCAGATCAAATAAAATTCGATTTAAAAAATCCTCAAAATGCTGTTTGATGATAATTTAGACCTATAAAATTTTATAGTTATGATAAATTGGGATCAAAGGTTTCGATAGTCAATAATATTGTGTGCGGCATTCTCTGTAAACAGTAAATAAAAATTGACTATGTTGTGCACAAAATATATATACTAAATTTTAACTCATGTCAAAGCATATTGTTTTTTTTATAATGTACTTTTGTTTTTTTGATATTTTCTCCTTTTTTAAAAATTCAAATGCATAATATTTATATATTTAGCAATTAGGCAAGCAAATTCCGGTTATATGTTAACAAAAAAATATAAATACCATAATGTAATTTGTGCCAGAAATTCAGTAAATCAAGAGTAATCTATCCTTTAAGGATTTTCGTGCTGATTACATAGAATATTGATTGCTAGAAAGTAAAGGTGCATGAACATGGATACATGGACTATAATCAATGGAATCATCTATTTGACCTGTTTTGTTTTGATAGGTTGGATGTTATTAGATGCCAGTAAAGTCTCAAAATAATTGTGGTTTTTAAGGAGAATTAAATGTCTGGAAATACAAATTCGGAACATGGTGTCGTAAAGACACTCCGGCCCTATCACGTATGGGCGCTTGGAGTTGGCATTGTTCTGGTAGGCGAATACATGGGTTGGAACTTCACAGTTGCAAAAGGTGGAATACTTGGTTCACTCTTTGCATTGTTGGTTGCAGGTACCATGTTTGTAATGGTTTCTTTATGCGCTAGTGAACTAGGATCATCAACTAAACTTGCAGGCGGACCTTATGATTGGGCAAGATTATTCGTAGGACCCGGTGCAGCTGCACTTGTGGGCCTTGCAGTATATATGGAATTCATTGCCCTGGAAGCTGCTGACGCTATTGTCGTTGCATCCATCACAAATTCGATCTTCCCGGAAATACAAACATTCCCGGTTACTTTGCTAATCATCGCATTCTTAACATTTATGAACTATCGTGGAGTCGTGGCTGCTCTTAATCTTAACTTTGCACTCACATTCACTGCATTGATAGCTATTATTGTTTTCTTCTTCGCCAACATAACCGGATTTGCCGGCACATGGCATCCGGAATATCTCATATCAGGAGCTATGCCTAACGGTTTTATCGGTATTTTTGCGGCTCTGCAATTTGGTCCCTGGTTCTACCTTGGTATCGAAGGAGCAGCAATGTGTGCAGAAGAATGTAAACATCCAACAAGAGCAGTTCCTCTTGGACAGCAAGCAGGCATGATAACCCTTCTTCTCGGTTCTGGTATGACCCTCTACTTATGTTCAGGTCTTATCCCAGCTGCAGAACTCGGTTCTTCAGTGTACCCACTCTTCGAAGCAGCAACAGCAACAGGTTCAAAATTCCTCATTGCAGCTCTGGGTATCGGTACACTTTTCACCTGTCTTGCAAGCGCAAACGGTACAGTTTGTGACGCATCACGGTCATGGTTTGCCCTTTCAAGGGATAAATTTCTGACAAATTGGTTCGCTGACGTGCATCCACGTTACAGCACTCCATACAGGGCAGTCATTTTCACAATGCCTATCGCGATCGCATTTGCATTTAGTGGTTTCCTCGATCAGGTCATCACCTTTTCAATCATATCAGGTCTAATCTGCTATGTAATGATCCCATTTTCCCTGATCCGCTTTAGGAAGTTATTCCCAGAGCACAGCCAGAAGGTCCGCCCGTTTGTGGGTCCTCTGCAGCCAACAATTGCATACATTACGATTTTCCTTGCCATTGTGATCATGTCTACCCTTAACTGGGGATACAACTACAACCTTATCTTTGGACTATCCTGTTGAATTCGTTTCAGATAACATTACTCAATTTGGATATTCACTTGAAGAATTTACATCCGGCAAGGTACTCTATGGTAATATAATACATCCTGAAGATCGTAAACTAGTATGGGATGAATTACAAGCTTGTGCAGATGAAGGGAAGAAGAATTTCCACAGGGATTACAGGATCGTTACAAAGAATGGAGATGTGCGCTGGATACATGAAGATACGTACATCCAGCGGGATGAAGGCGGAAATATCACATACTTCCAGGGTACAATTCTTGATATTACCGAACGCGTTGAAGCTGAAGATAGCCTAAAAGCAATGGAAGAAGTGCGTACCAAAGAGATCCATCACCGCATTAAGAACAACCTGCAGGTAGTTTCAGGAATGCTTTATCTTGAATCCCTTAAGTTCAAGTATCAGGAAGTTATCGATTCCTTCAGGGACAGTGAGAACCGTGTTCGTTCCATTGCACTGATTCATGAAAAGCTCTACCAGTCAAAGGATCTTGTAAGCCTTGATTTTGGTGATTACATTGAGAACCTGACAGATCACTTATTCCATTCATATAATGTAGATAAGGAAAATGTTAACCTGATATTGAATGTTGAGGATGTTTTCCTGGGAATGGATACAGCTGTTCCTCTTGGTATCATTATCAATGAACTGACCTCAAATGCACTCCAACATGCCTTTGGGAAAGGTGAACAAGGAGACATAGAGATCGATTTCCAAAAAGATAATGATGTCTTCACGCTAATAATTAGTAATACAGGGACCCCATTCCCGGAATCTATAGACTTCAAGAATACAGAATCTCTTGGACTTCAGCTTGTAACGAACCTGACATCCCAGGTCGATGGTGAAATTGAACTGGACAAGACCAATGGAACTAAATTTAAGATAACTTTCCGTGAGAACAGATGAGGTGTTAATATGAAATCTACCAGGATACTCGTAGTGGAAGATGAGGCCATCGTGGCAATGGTGATCAAAAAGAGGCTAATGAACCTTGGTTATAGCGTTTCTGGTGTTGCTGCGACAGGAAAGGATGCAATTACCAAGGTTGAAGGAACATTTCCTGATCTTGTACTCATGGACATAATGCTAAAAGGGGACATGGATGGAATAGAAGCAGCCGATGAAATTCGAAAACGCTTCTCAATACCAGTAGTGTACCTTACAGCACACTCCGATGAGAATACCCTGGAAAGGGCGAAACAAACAGAACCCTATGGATACATACTCAAGCCATTTACAGAAAGAGATCTAAGTAGTAACATTGAAATCGCGATACACAAGCACCTGAAGGAAAAACAAAAAGAAATTTCTGGAAGGATAGAATAACAGCTTATCTCATCCCTATAATATCATTTTTAAGATGCTGTTATTCCCGGACTTTAATTTTTTGATCAAAAGCATTTAATGACCAAATTAATAATGGTTCATGATCAGTTTGACCCGATCAAAAGTGTAAACACAACTTAAGAGAATTTCTACTTTATTTTAACTGGAAAATTAACTTAAATAAAAAGTAACATCACTATGTTAAATCGGATATCAGGTGGGTCTAATTTAATATCTCTCAAATCTAAATAAGGCATGTCGAGCATAAATAAAACAGATAGATATTAAAACATCTCGAATATGGATTACATGTATTGGAAGGCCAATAAATGAATAAAAGTAATTTGTTGTTAATATTATCAATACCATTAGTATTGCTTGCTTTACTATCTACAGGATTCTTTCTTAATAATGATGCTGTTGCATCTTCACCTGAGGTAACAGACCTTGAACAGATCTACAGGTCTGCAATTGAGGATGCAATGATCGCTGAAGAGGATGAGATCTGCAAAGAACTGGTTCCTATAACCGAGTCGAATACTGAACTTCAATGGATGGAAGATTCGGGTGAAAAATATGTCCTTGTTGTAACATGGACAAAGTATCCGGAGAGCTATCCTGTCGGAGTAAATGTGTCTACATGGTGGGGGGATACCTGGGTAATGGTCATTCCTGAGCTGAAAGGCTTTGTTCAGCAGAATGATATACAGGATGATGAGCTAACGGTTAGGCTGGAGCAGCTTATAGGTCTTCCCTATGATAATGGAAATAACTATTTTGTGGAAATGTGGGTGATGCCCGATGATCTTTTCAGACCAGCTCCTGACCCTGAGATCACAGATACGCAAGCTCAACTTTATTTCCATGAGAACGTTTCACAGGAACATCTCGAATGGTTTAATTCCCTTAACAGTACAACATATGAGGAGTATCCATGGACCAGACTGGGATATACATACGATTGGGGTGATCCGAAGAGCGATGTTGGGCTGAGCGAGTACGTCGTAAAGGAGAACTCGCAGGTGATAATAAATTCTGTATCAACAACCCATGATTATTTTGATCAGGAATCAAATTGATCAGAAGATTTTTCCTCACACAGATATTCATCCTTTCTTTTTTTACCCTTCCCGAACAAGTTTCTTTTAATGCATGTGATCCATTTCCAGTGAAGTATGAAATGGACCGCCACAAAAACTGTCAGTAATATGGATGATCTGTTGTGTATTATTGTCCATGTGGCTTTTGTAAGTCCCATATAGACCTGATACCTTCCCTGTGGAATTCCCTCAGGTATAACAAGATACATGAAAAACCCTGTAAAAGCTACGATTATGAAAAGTAGAAAAAGTATGAGGTCCACAATATAATTTATTCTGGTTCTGTTCAATTTTTATCCCCCTTAATCTGGTAACTGTAAATAGGGACCATAGTTAAAAATTATTGTCCTTTCAAAAGAATGTTATCTTTTAGGGGCAGGGTTCCATACATAATAAATTGTCCTGAATACAGATCACGCCACTACAACAATATTTTCCGATATTCCGTCTTCACTTTATTTCATTTTTGTTATATTAGTTTTGTCTTTTTTAATGCCTTTGTCCTTTTTGATCACAACATCAATTCGGCTTAAAACATACATTTGAAAGATGGTGTCAAATAACCCGGGGTTTGCCATATTATATTCGCACCATCTGTTCAGGAGGTGAGGTGATATTTTAATGCAGTTTCAAAAAACGCTATCGGCTAGGTTATATAAGTTTCAGGACAGTGTTCTATTTAGTAATGCCTGTGATGATCTGGCATTGACTTGATTCAAAGTGAATACTACAAAAGGTGAAGAAAATGGGAAATCAGGAACTTTTTGACAAACTTAAAAATGCAATAGTAAACCAGGACATTAACGGATGTCCAGCAATGACACAGGAAGCACTTGACGCAGGAATATCTGCCTTCGACATTATCAACGAAGCACTTGCACCAGGTATGAAGATCGTAGGTGACAATTTCGAAGCAGCAACAATCTACCTTCCACAGATCATGATGTCTGCAAAGGCAATGAAAGCCGCAATGGAGATCCTTGAGCCAGTTCTCGCAGAAGAGAAGACCGGTGAAGGCGTCGGAATGGCTGTAACATTCGTACAGGAAGGAGATATTCACGATATCGGCCACCGTCTTGTTACAACAATGCTCGGTGCAAATGGATTTGAGATCATGGACCTTGGAACAGATATTCCAAACGAAGATGTTGTTGAAGCAATTGCAAAGAACAAGGGCAAGAAGATGATCCTTGTAGGTTCCGCACTTATGACAACCTCAATGCTCGGCCAGAAAGACGTAGTAAGGTTACTTGAAGAAGAGAACCTCAGGGGCGAAGTCAAGATCATGTTCGGTGGCGCACCAGTCACAGATGAATGGATCGCTGAGTGTGGTGCAGACGGCACAGCCGAAAATGCAGCAGAGGCAGCAAGAGTAGCACTTGAGCTTATGAGCGCATAATTTGAGGAGAAATTAAAATGACATTCACAAAATCAGTAAATTGCTTTGATTTTTATGACCGTGCACAGAACGGTGAGAAATGCACCCAGGATGACTGGGATCTGATGACCATTCCAATGAAAGCAATGGAACTCAAGCAGAAATACAACCTTGACTTTGGTACCGAGTTCGTTCCAACCGACAAGGACCAGATGGAGAGACTCTTTAAGGCAGGTTTCGACATGCTCCTTGAGTGTGGTATCTTCTGCACAGACACAAAGAGGATCGTCAAATACACAGAAGACGAACTCTGGGACGCAATCAACAACCCAATGCCAGCATTCCAGCTCGGTACAGGCAGAGATGCAGTACAGATGAAGAAGAGAGAAGTAGGCGACAAGAGAAAGCCTATAGTACAGGGCGGTCCAACCGGCTCACCTATCTCAGAAGAGGTGTTCTCTGCAGTTCACATGAGCTATGCACTTGAGAAAGAAGTTGACACAATTGTAAATGGTGTTATGATGACGGTTCGTGGTAAGCCACCTATACCAGGCAGCCCATACGAAGTTCTCGCAGCAAAGTCCGAAACAAGGATTATCAAGAACGCAGCAG